>SHZL01000024.1 GCA_009692275.1 Lysobacterales bacterium
CTCGCCTGGTCTTCAATATTCTGTGCGGCAACACCGATGACCATGCCCGCAACCATTCCGCGTTCTGGGATGGCGCAACCCTGCGGCTTACCCCGGCCTATGACATTTGCCCCCAGGCCCGTACCGGCAACGAGGCCAGCCAGGCCATGTTGATCCTGGGTAACGATCGTATGAGCACCCTGGATGTCTGCCTGGCAGCAGCTACGCAGTTTCAATTATCAGTCGGCGCAGCCCGTGACATCATTGACCACCAGCTTGACGTTATCAGGGGCAACTGGGACGCTGTGTGTGAGGAAGCTGAGCTAACGGCTGTCGACAAGGCCTTGTTTTGGAGGCGTCAGTTCCTGAATCCTTATGCATTGGGTTCCTACACATCAAGTCGCGCAAAGATCGTGACCGCATCATGGCGGCGGTGATGAACGACAAACGCTTTGCAGGCATGGATCCCGACAGCATGCCCTTCAACCCCATGCGCATGTTTTATGGCGGCTTCGAAGTGATGGTGAGGGCCTCAGCCGGCTGAGAAGAATCAATGAGAGCGCAATGGACTTGACGCCGTTGAGCTGGCTTCGAGCCAATTTCAGGATGATCTGCAAGCTGCTCAACGTGCGCGAAGATAGTTCGTACCAACTTCTGTGCGGCAACTTGACTTACCATCAATCTGCTCCGTCCGCTGATGCTGACCGCTCATTCGTGGTTCAGGGCGTCGCCAGCCTGGTTAAGGAAACCCATCGTTCAACCAATCGGCTGCATTGAACCTGGTGGCAAGGTGTCTTTCACCCTGCAGGCAGGAAATTGAGCCTGGGAGTTGGAATAATGCCTTACACAGCCAAAGCCAATAATGCGGGACCGCCTGTTTGCGACCAGACGGCCGAATTTTTGTTCAAAGCCTGCAAGACGGACCTGGACGAGGAGTTTTCTGTCGCAGCTGCTAATTGTGTGAATGAGTCCGCGACTGCGAAACAAAAACAAACCTGCATTGATGCTGCCACTGCGGCGCGCAACGAAGGCAGGGACGAATGCGGAGGCCAAAAGGAGGCGCGCCTCGATCTCTGTGACCTGATTGGTCAGGAACGATATGCCCCCGATTTCGACCCTGCCAATTTTGACCCGGATTTTTCCAGCCCGAATACGTACTTCCCACTCAATGTGCATGATGTTTGGGTCTATGAGGCCGCAGACGAGATGGTAACCGTAGAGGTATTAGACCAGACCAAGCTCATTGAGGGGGTTACCTGCCGGGTAGTCAATGACGTGGTCACCTCTGCCGGTAAGCTGGATGAAGATACCGACGACTGGTTTGCCCAGACCTGGGACGGCACGATATGGTACTGCGGGGAAAAATCAGCTCAATTTGAGTCTTTTGATGGCGATGATCCGGCATTACCCGAATTAGTTGGTGTTAATGGATCCTTCAAGGCAGGCCGCGACAACGCCCAGCCGGGTACTCTTATTGAAGGCAATCCGCAGGTCGGCGATGCCTTCCGACAGGAAGTATTGTACGGCGAGGCCGAGGATGCGGCCGGGGTGCTTTCGATTAATTATAGCTTTGGCAAGCATCCAGAACTGGATCAACTCGTCCCAAAGAATTTGGCCAAAGCGCTCTGCCATAAGGACTGCCTGGTCACCAGAGAGTTTTCGCCACTCAATCCGGGAGCCAGCGAACTCAAGTACTATTCACCTGGCATAGGCCTGTTCCTTGAGGTAGCCGCGGCTAATGCAGAGGTTCTCAAGCTGGTCGCGTGCAAGGTCAACTCCGTTGTCTGTGTGTTGCCGCCGTAAGCTTCCCCTCCAGGTAGACGGGTAGCAATATTTGGGGTCACACCGACCCCAAATATTCCCCGAAATATTCGCGTTGTTACCCTGAGTGCACTTCTACGGCCGGAATCACCTCTTCCGCGGCCAGTTGCGTGACTTGCCGGCGAAATTCCGCTGGCCCGAATCCGAAACGCTTCAGGCCGGAAAACGCACCAGCGGTGACTATCCGTTCGTGAAAAATCAAGGGCCACCGGTGTTCCTGTGCATATTGCTTGAGCCATTCGAGGGTCGGCTGTGGAATAGTCCGGCCGACCGGTATGGCTGAAATCACCGCCACTGCCGCGACAGCAATACAATGGCGCCACACTGATCAGGTCGCATCCATTCGGGCAAGGGGCTGTCGTCCACCAGCCAGCAACAGATGAAACTGCGACACGGATCGTCCGGCCGCTCTGCATAGATTGCACAGCCCGTGGGGCAACTGTGGGGGCATGGTCTGCCAGCGCCTACGCTGTGTCCATGAATAGTGGCGCTGACCCAGCCCTGGCAGCAGGCGGTACATGGCAGCCAGCGACGTTTCTCCGCTGCGTTTACCAAGTCTTCCTGGCTGGTCTGTGTGGGCTGTTCCGGCAACATCATTGTATGTGCAAACATAAGCCCGATTCGGGTCGTAATCCAAACCGGTTTAGCCGGCGTTCCTCGTCGCCAGTTCCAGCAAATCCCACAGATTACCGTACAGGTCTTCAAACACGGCAACCGTACCGTAGGCCTCGTTCCTGGGCGCGCCGCTGAACTTGACTCCCTTTGACAGCATGGCCTTGTAGTCCCGCCAGAAATCATCGGTCTGGAGGAAGAACGCCACGCGGCCGCCGGTCTGATTGCCAATGGCATGTTCCTGCGCCGGGGAAGACGCTCTTGCCAGAAGCAGGTTGGTGCCGTTGGGGCTGGCGCCGCTGGAGCCCGGCGGGGCAACCACGACCCAGCGCTTGTTCTGCTGCGGAATAAAGGTGTCTTCCACCACGCTAAACCCCAGTTTCCGGGTAAAGAATTCGATGGCTTCGTCGTAGTCGCGCACCACCAGGCTTACATGAAGCAGAGATTGTTTCACCCCAGTTGCCCCGCGCCCAATTGCCTCGCATAGATGACCTTGTGATCCCCAGCAGCAAAGAAATTCTTCAGCACCGCCGCTTTTTCATATCCCATGCGTTCATAGAAAGCTCGCGTGGGTGTGTACTGTTCGCTGGCAGAGGTGTCGGCATACATCTGCGTGGCGCCGGATGCACGCGCCAGCCGTTCCGATTCCCGCATCAGCTTTGCTCCTAAACCCTGGCCCTGGCAATGGGGCGAGACCGCAATCCAGTAGAGGTCGAAGCTCGACTCCGTTGCCGGAATAAGGCCATAACAGGTGTAGCCCAGCAGGCTGCCGGGACGATCCGGCTGGTCGAGAAACAGGAATTCATAGCCACTGGCCTTGCCCCGCGCCAGGGTTTCATCCACCAGTTCGACCGCGACCAGCAGTTCCTCATCGGAGAAAAAACCGGTGTCAGCAACCAGCGCCCGGACTGCCTCTGCGTCACTTTTCTGTATGAGGGTGCGCCATTGCATCAATGCTGTTCCCTGCGGCTTTTTGGTAAGGCTGCTTGCACAATATGCTCAACCACCTGTTCATGTGCAATACCGGTGCGCTGCGCTGCGGCAATGAAACCGGCATCAGCCGCAATACAGGGATTTGCGTTGACCTCCAACACCCAGGGCTTGCCGGCCTCATCCACACGGAAGTCCACCCGGGCGTATCCGCTTAAGCCGAATGCTTCCCAGCAGGCGAGGACATCTTGCTGCAAAGCGTTGAACAGTTCCCCGGAAAGCACAGGGAATTCACGGCAGGTGGCGTGAAACTCGGGAGCTTCCGGTTCCCACTTGGCTGCATAACCCACGATCTTTGGCTTGTCCGCCGGGTAATCCACAAAGGTCATTTCGGCCATGGGCAGAATTCGCGGTTGCCCATCCTGTTGCAGCACCGAGATATTGAATTCACGACCGGCGATAAACTCTTCGGCAAACCATTCCCCGCCATGTCGCCGGGTGCTTTCCGCAATGCGCTTTTGGGCAGCGGCGATGCTGTCTACAACACAACCGTCATCCAGCCCGAAGGATGCATGTTCCCACACGGACTTCACTATCCACTGTCCCTGCGCATCTGCGGCAGCCTGACCCAAAGAAGAATTTGTGGGTGTCGGGGATGCGGCGGAAAAATCCGGCGGTGTTGCAATTCCCCGTTGGCTCATCAACGCTTTGGCCAGCAATTTGTGTGAACTGAGATACACGGCGTCACCGCTGCAGCCGGTAAACGGTATCCCATAGGCCTGCAATAGCGCGGGAATGAAATGGATCAGCCGTCCTTCCCCCCCGAGAGACTCAACCAGGTTGAAAACGCAGGCGGGATTGATGCTTCTGATGGAGTCCAGGATAGCGGCAAGGTCAAGCCCCGCGGCAAGGGGTACGACGTTCCAGCCGAGTTCCTTCAGGGCTGCTGAAACCTGCTCCACTTGCACCAGTGTATCGAGCTCGTCCAGGCGCGTGCCATCAGCAATTTCCTGGTGTAGCACGAGCGCGGTTTGCACAACCGGTTTCATGCGGAAGCCGACCTGGTATCTGTGCTGATAGTTCAGGCAGCCTTCGTATTTGCGCTCAGCACTGCGCCGCAACGGCGGATAGCGGAGTTCATGATGGTTTCGATGAGCGTGAGGTAGGGCATGCCGGACATGTTAGCCATGATGGGCAGGTCAGAATGCGCCGGGTGAATGCCGGCCAACGGGTTCACTTCCAGGAAATGCACTTTGCCCGCTTCATCCATGCGCACATCCATGCGGCCCGCGTCACGGCAACCCAGCGCCTGCCAGGCCTTGAGGCAAAGTGACTCGATGTCACGCCGCAGTTTACCGGCGGGCAGCAGCCTGTAGCGCACCAGTTCGTCGCATTCTTCCTTGTTGCGGTAGGAATACACCTCAGAGTCCGCGCCTTCGAGCAGTTCGATTTCCATCGTCGCCAGTGCAGTGGCCTTTGCTCCCGTTCCCAAAATGCCCACGGTGAATTCGCGACCGGGAAGGAAACGCTCCACCAGTACCGGCTGGTGGTGCTCCTTCAGCAACTGCGCGCATACCAGCTTAAGCTGGGTGGCATCGTTGATTTTTGAATTGGCATTGATGCCTTTACCCGTGCCTTCCGCGACCGGCTTGGCAAACAAGGGGAAAGGCAGCTTGACGTTCTTGATGTCGCTGCGGCTATGCACCATGCAGTGGTCCGACGTGGCCACGCCGGCAGCTCGAACCACGTCCTTGGTCATGCCTTTGTGCAAGGTCAGTGCGCAGGTCAGCGCGTCGGAAAACACGTAGGGCACCTGGTAGGCATCCAGCAATGCCGGCACTTGTGCTTCCCGGCCAATACCGTGCATACCTTCGCAGATATTGAATACGAGGTCCCAGCGCTCACCAGCCACCAGCCTGGCCGCCAGTTGTTTTACGTGGCCGATACGGTCAACTGTATAGCCCAATTGCTGCAAAGCAGTTTCAATGCCGTCGATGGTCTCTACCTGGTCAAATTCGGCGGTTTCCACTGCGCTGTAACCGGCTTCGAGGTACGTGTCACGCAGGTCAAAGGTCAGGCCTACGCGGGTTATTACAGCATTCATGAATGAGCTCCATCAGCAATGATCAGGGGCGGACCGGAATCCGGGTAGCGGTAGGTTCCGCCGTCGTAACTTTTCAACAGGAGGTCGTCGTTCTCATAGCCGACGGCATAGTCGGGTGAAATAGGTATTTTGCCGCCGCCATCAGGCGCATCAACCACAAAAGTCGGCACGGCGTAACCGGTGGTGTGGCCGCGCAAGCCGCGAATCAGTTCCACGCCGCGTGAAACCGGAGTACGGAAGTGAGTGGAACCGGAAATCGGATCACATTGATAAAGGTAATAAGGTCGAACCCGGATTTTCAGCAAGCCGTGCATCAATTTCCTGAGAGTTTCCAGATCGTCATTCACGCCCTTGAGCAGCACAGTCTGGCTACCCAGTGGAATGCCGGCATCCGCCATGCGTCCGCAGGCTTCGGCAACTTCCGGCGTCAACTCGTCAGGATGGGTGAAATGCAGGCTCATCCACAGCGGGTGATGGCGTTTGAGAATCTGCCGCAGGGACTTGGTGATGCGCATGGGCTGAACCACCGGTTGTTTACTGCCGATACGCACAAACTCCACGTGTTTGATCTTGCGCAGGCGCCCGAGAATGTATTCCAGCCGGTCGTCGTCCAGGCTGAGCGGGTCACCGCCGGAAATCAGCACATCGCGCACCACCGGAGTCTGTTCAATGTAGTCCAGCGCCAATTCGATGTCGGCCTTCTTGACGCTACGCTCGCCGGCCGAACCCACCATGCGCGCCCGGGTGCAATAGCGACAGTAGACGGAGCAGAAGTTGGTGACCAGCAGGAGCACGCGATCCGGGTAGCGGTGCACCAGGCCAGGAACCGGGCTGTGTGAGTCCTCACCAAGGGGGTCTTCATTTTCGCCGCGGGTCAACTGGTATTCGCCGAGCACCGGGACCACGGTTTTGCGCAAGGCCTGGCCGGCGTCCAGCGGGTCCAGCAGGCTGGCGTAGTAGGGCGTGATACCGACGGGCAAAGCTCCGGCATGGCGCTTGACGGCGTCATTTTCCTCGTCGCTGAGAGTGATCATGCGCTGCAGTTCAGCCAGCGTACGCACGCGGTTACGATTTTGCCAGCGCCAGTCATTCCATTCGCTGATGGTTGCGTCCGGGTAGTACCTGCGCAGGAATTCGGCCGAGCGGACAGACACGCGGAATGATGATTTCGCGCGTGGTGCGATAGTCAGTTTTGGAAGTGAAACGGGTTCTGGAGCAGGAGCAAGTGACGGGGAAGACACGGGACGGGAAGCTATGGCTTTCCCTGGAGGCTCCTCACAGAGCACTCTGGCGGTTTTCATTCAAGTTCCTTTTGCGCAGATGGGCGACCTGCTGGTGAAAACCGACCCTGCCCTTCGAGTCGTGCGGGAAAACCCCGCTTGTTTGGTGCGTAATATAGTCCTGACCGAAAAATTGTCAACAGATATTTCGAAGCAAAAAGACGCCCGTCGCCAAGCGGTTCTCCCAGCATAATCCGGGGCACGGAAATGGCCGCAAAAAAGCGTGGTCAGCGTGCAGGATTGCCGCCCATTAACTGGTACGGTCCACCTCTCTCCAGTGCTGCCTGGTAGGCCGGCAGGGCGCGAATCTTTACCAGGAATGCAGCCAGGCTGGGATAGTTGGTGGAGAGGTTGGTACGGACTTCAGCCGCCTCGACGGCGAAGCTCATCTGGATGTCCGCAGCGGTCATTTCGTTGCCGCAGAACCAGGTAGATTTTTGCGGGCTTGATTCCATGAAGTCCAGGTTGCGCTTGACGTTGTGGTCAAGGTAGCTGGCATGCACCTTCGCGGCAATTCCTTTTGCGACTGGCTTGATGAAAAACGGCATGGGCGCTGTTTCAATGCGGTGCAGAATCAGTGACACAATCATCAGCGGCATAAAGCTGCCCTCGGCATAGTGCAGCCAGTAGGTGTATGCGAGTCTCTCCGGAGTACGCGCGGCGGGCAACAATCGCCCGTCCTCGTAGTTGCCAACCAGGTATTCAACAATGGCGCCGGATTCGGCAATGGTGAGATCTCCGTCAGTGATCACAGGAGATTTGCCCAGCGGATGCACGGCCAGCAATTCCGGCGGCGCCAGGCCGGTCTTCGCGTCGCGTTTGTAGCGCTTGATGCGGTATTCCACACCGAGCTCTTCAAGCAGCCACAGGATGCGCTGCGAACGGGAATTTTCCAGGTGATGAAGTGTGAGCATGAAGTAAAGTCCGTTTCAGAGTCCGGCGCGCAATATACGGCAGAAACATCTCCATGCCCAATCAAGCCGCCGGGCAAGCATGGGGGCGCAACCCGAGTCCGGTACCCTTTTCCGGGGGACGGCGTGAATACATCCCTGTAGCCTCGAATGCGGCTTCCCTGCCGCATACGCTCCCGGAAAAGGCTCCCCGCCCCGGTTTGCTTGTCGTTATGGCACCGCAGAGCCGTTCAAACTTGCGGATTCATTCGGTATTGCGTCGCAGCACCCAGCGTCCGAGGACAGGGAGTGGGGAGTTCCTTCTGGACCGTCGCCAGCAGGGCGGGGATTGCTCCCGGCAATCCTTCCGCATTTCCTCCATCCCTGGAGGTCGATGCTGGCGAGGAGCCGACAGGGCTAAGCGAGATGTGGCGGAGATCCCTTCCCAGGAGCGTATGAAACAGGGATGTTTCATTCGAGCCCCCAGGGACGGGTTTACGGCGTCTCCTGGAAAGAGATATCGGCCGCAACTCGCGCCCCCCAGCCTGCACGGTGAAATCACGGCGTGCCCAGAAAGAACTCCCCGTTCCCTGGCCCCTGCGGCAACTCTACGGCCACGTATTACCCGCATGTTTGTTCCGCAGGGATTTCCACCGTGCTAGAGTCAGTGCCAGTCCATAAGGGAAGGTCGGCACGAACCTGTCATGAGTAACTCTGCCCACTACGATGCCATAGTCATTGGCGGCGGCCACAATGGCCTGACCTGCGGCGCCTACCTCTCCATGGCTGGCAAGAAAACCCTGGTACTGGAACGGCGCCACGTCATTGGCGGCGCGGCAGTGACCGAGGAATTTTCTCCCGGGTTCAGGACGTCCACCTTCTCCTACGTCATGAGCCTGCTCCATCCAAAAGTAATCCGTGACCTCGGGCTGTATGAACTTGGGCTCACCATTCTGCCCGCCACCGATTTGTTCTGCCCCATCGGCAAGGACAATCACATCATTTTCAGTGGCGACGTGCGCAAGAATGCCGAGCAATTCGGCCGGTTCTCCCGCCGCGACGGGGCCATTTACGAGGAGTTTGACAAGTACCTGAACGAAGCTGCAAGCGTCGTGCGCAAGATCCTGCTGGACACGCCGGTCGATCCCACCCGGCGGGATCTGAAGAGCTTGCGCGAACTGGCAGCATTTGCCTGGAAATACCGCAAGATCGGCAAAACTTTCTACCGCCTGGTTGACCTGATGACCATGAGCGCCGACGACTTCCTGGCGCGCTGGTTTGAGCACAGTGTGAATCGCGCGGTGCTGGCCTACTACTGCTCGGTCGGCACCTTTGCCGGCCCGAAAACTCCGGGTTCAGCCTACGTTGTTATGCATCACATCATGGGTGAGCATGCAGGCGCAGGTGGCTGGGGCTTTGTGCGTGGTGGTATGGGCGAGATCAGCGAGGCCATCGCTGCATCCGGGCGCCGGCACGGCATGACCATTAGAACAGGAGCCGAAGTAAGCCGGGTCGAGGTTGTTGGTGACCGCGTCAGCAAAGTGGTCACCACGGGTGGAGATGAGTACTCGGCGCAAGTCGTTGTGTCCAACGCCAGTTGCAAGGTGTTGTTTGAAAAAATGATCGCACCGGAGCACCTGCCGCCGGAGTTTTTAAAGCACATCCGGGCTTACCGCACATTCTCCTCTGCGTTCAAGATCAACGTCGCTGCCGAGGCTGCGCCCAGGTTTTCTGCATTTGATGCGGCAAAATGCGGCTTCGCTGCGCCCAACTATGTGCACATTGGACCCGACATTGAATACCTGCAGGCGGCGTTTGATGATGCGGCCAGGGGCAATTATTCACGGCATCCGTTCATAACGGCAGTCGTCCCAACCATGGTTGACGACACGCTTGCACCCAGGGGCAAGCACGTCATCAACCTGTTCGGCGGCCATGCACCTTACGAATTAAAAGGCAGTAACTGGGAACGCGAACGGGAAGGTTTCCTGAAAAACGTGTACGCGACCATTGATGAACTTGCGCCCGGTTTCAGCGGCGGAATTATTGACCAGCAAGTGCTGTTGCCCCCGGACATCGAGCGCATCATCAACTCCCCCCACGGGCACATATTCCACGGTGAACTGGCCCTGGAGCAGCTGTTTTTCCAGCGCCCGGCGCCGCATTACGCCGACTATCGCTCGCCTATAGCGGGCCTGTACCAGTGTGGCGCTTCCACCCACCCCGGCGGGGGCGTTTCGGGAATTCCCGGGCACAATGCAGCACGCCGGATTCTGCAGGACTGGACGTCACTGCCCCGCTAGGGTCACGAGTCCTTGCCCGCAACCGGGGTTTGCTGGTCTGCCGGCGCAGCGATCAAACCGGCCAATTGGTCTATCCTCGCAGCCATCGATTCGAGCACCTTTGCAGCAAGTTCAATCTGCGCATCAACTTTGGCATACTGCTTTTGTTCAATGGCTTCACGCACGCCGGGAATGGTCTTCACGCCATAACCGGTGTAGAAGCCCGGGGCATAAATGAAATGCTTGAACCATGGACGGCCATCCAATCCATCCTTGCGCGTGAGCAAGTGCTCGCTGGAATAGAGTAGTTGATTGATCTCGGCTGACGAGGTTGCATGCTCGTCAGCCGCGAAGCTGAACGCCTTCGCCGCCGTTTCCAGGTGTTCGACCGCATTGTTCAGCGGCGCGAAATTAAAGAAGGGCACCGGCTCTTTCTTTGAGGGCGGACCCAGGGTTTTGTTCGGGTCGAGCGCGGCAGCATAGATGCCGTCGGCGATCATCTGGTTGGTCTCTGCGGCTTCCGTGCGCTGTTTTTCTGCCAGCTCCTCAAGCTCAGTGACATACAGCTTGATGTTGTCCACGAAACCGTTGAATTCAAACGGCAGGCGCGGGGCATTGGCCAGCCGCAGAGTTGCGCGACCGGCAACCTTGGCCAGGGTCACGCCGTAAAGCAGTCCCGGGTCCTGCCACGTGGTGAAGTGTTCATACGTATCATAGAGGGTGTGGTAACTGCCGTCCTCACCTTCGCCCCCGAAGGCGATGTTGGCGGACGCGATGCCAAGGTGCTGCAGGAAAGGCGTAAAGTCCGAGCCTGAACCCAGCGGCTCAATGCGCAGTTCCTTGCGGTCTTTGGCTTCGGCCTTGGCCTTGTCATCTTTGGCGTAGACCAGTTCATAGGCATGCTTGCGCTCCTTCAGGGGAACATCAATGCGCGGGTCATAGACTTCTTGCAGGATCTGGTTGAAAAACAGCTCCAGGGTGTGGCTGCCGCCAACCTGTACAAGGCCACGGCTGTAACCATCGGTATTGAGGTAGGCAACCGTATGCTGCTGCAGCTCAGTGGCATGTTCCTCGACCCACTCGGTAGATCCGATCAGGCCAGGTTCCTCGGCATCCCAGGCGGCATAAATAATGGTGCGCATGGGCGGATGTCCGCGCGCCGCCAACCCGGCCACGGCTTTGGCTTCGGCCAACATCGCCACTTGTCCAGACAATGGGTCGGCCGCACCATGATTCCAGCCGTCGTAGTGGTTGCCGCGGATCACCCATTCGTCCGGATAGGTGCTGCCGGTAAGGCGCGCGATCACGTTGTAAATGGTGATCATGTCCCAGTTGAACTCCACCTTGAGGCGCACCCGCGCCGGGCCGGGTCCAAAGTGATAGGTGATGGGCAAATCGCCACGCCACTCGGCGGGCACGACCGCGCCACCCATGGCCGCAAGCAGGGGCAGGGCGTCGCGATAGGAAATGGGCAGTACCGGAATTTTCGTTATGGTTGGAGCATCTTCACGATCCAGTCGCCTGGCTGCCGTGGTAGCGCCCACGCCCGGGGTCAGCACATCACCCGGATACGTCGGGCTGTCCATCACCGAACCCCGCTGCACGCCGCTGTCATTTTTGAACGGTCCCTTTGGATAGACGTCGCCGGCGCCGTAGCCATCGTCTGCGGGATCTGAATAAATAATCGTCCCAATCGCGCCTTTCTCAGCTGCCAGTTTGGGTTTGATGCCGCGCCACGACTCGCCGTACTTCGCAATGGCGATCTTGCCCGTGACATCGATGCCGTTGCGCTCCAGCACCTCGTAGTCTTCCGGCCTGCCGTAGTTCACGAATACCAGTTCACCTTCGACCTCGCCATCCACCGAGAATGCGTTATAGGGGGGCAGCAGGGTTTCACGCCTTGCGGTGCTTGGGTCTTCCGGCAAGGTCTCTTCCGTCAGTGAAGCAGTAAACGAGCCTGGAGCGAGCAGCTCAAGTTCGCGGATTTTCGGCGTGGGCAACAGCACTTCATACTCAGCGATTGCGACCTCAAAACCCCAGGACTTCAACAAGTCTGCGATGAATTCCGCATTGTCCTTGTCGGCTGCCGACCCCGCGTGGTGGGGGGTGGCGGACAGCTTGCGCAACCATTCATCCAGATCCTTGGGGTTGATCGAAGCATCCAATTGCACTTCAACGGCGCGTTGCTCCAGGCTACCGGCCTGGTCGAATCCCAGGATGTCGAAATCAGCAGTGTGGACACTTCCGGGCGCGGCCAGGAACACCAATGCCAATAAGGCTGGCATCGAAAAGCCATTCAACTTGAGTTTTCCCGCTAGATTGTTCACATGGGTGCTCCAAAAAAGGTTCATGGGGAAGGTATTCAATAAAGGCCTGCAACAGCTAGCATACAATGATCGAGGGGAACCGGGTGTGCAGGGCAGTACCCATGACCAACAGGGCAATTGTCGCTCATGAGGACCACACAGGCCAAGCAGGTGTGATGAGTCGACAGGATGAACCGACAAAAAAAAAGGGCTGGAACCCGGTGGATTTGAGCCGGGTTCCAGCCCTGTAGTTGTGCCTCCGTTTAGGCTAGTGGGCTAATTGCCGTAGCCATATCCGTTGTAGTAGCCGCGCCTGTCATCATGATGGCCGTGGTGCTTCTTGCCATGTTTCCAGCCCGGGCCATACCCAGGGCCGTAACCGGGGCCGTACCAGGCTTGTGGCGGCGGATAATAATAAGGGGCCGGGTAGTACACTCGGGCCGGGTAATACGCCGGAGCCGGATAGTACACCGGAGCCGGGTAATAGACAGGCCCGGTGCCCACCACGGCATAGCCATAGTTGCCGATTGGAACCCCTATGCTTACCGAAGCCCGGACACCTCCGCGCCCCCACCCGTGCGCCCACCCATTGGCTTGGGCCAGTGATGTTGCAGCCAGCAGTGGTAACCCGACAAATACTGCAGTGATGAGCTTGTACATTACGTTTCCTCCATGTCGCACTATGTGCAGGCACATCATGCATTGGAGGTACTGAATGGCGGCTGAATAAAAAAGTGCCGCCCCGCGAGTGGCGGCACGGCTGGATTTAAGCGGGATACTCCGGGAAACAGGGGAGCGCATCCCCGGAACACGACCAGGATACTTTCGAGTCCTGGAAAATACGCGCCTGGGGTGCGATGTTGGGTTCGACATCCAGCGTGCCTGCAGGGATGAACACCATGCCCATGCTGGGAATGTGCTTTGGCAAAGGCCCGCCACACACGGCGCAGAATGTGCGGGAGAAGCGCTGCGCTTCGGGAATTTTGTAGGTCTTTATCAGGCTGGTGTCCCCGGTCCAGGTAATACCCGCGCTGTTTACAAACAGGTTGGACGCATGCCCGGTGCCCGAGGATTTGCGGCAACGCGAGCAATGACAGTGCATGAATCGTGTCGGATCGCCGCTAAGGCTGTAGTGTAAGGCACCGCAAAGGCAGGAACCGGTCAGTGTCTGTTCGCTCATGGTCCAGCGTCCCCTGTTAAACGAGGGGCTTCATTGCTGTCATGTAGCCACGCAGTGTACGCCCGACGACCTCCACCGGGTGGTTGCGCATGGCTGCGTTGACTTTAACCAGTTCCATGTTGTCAACGTGGTTGTCCTTGAGCCCGTCTCTAGCCTCAGGCCCCTTCCCAATTACGTCCACACCTTGCCTGCGCATGAAATCCGCAAGCAATGGAACGCAGGTCTGGGAGAACAGATAGCAGCCATACTCGGCCGTGTCGGAAATCACTACGTTCATTTCGTAGAGCTTCTTGCGCGCAATGAGATTTGCGATCAGCGGGGTTTCATGCAGGGATTCATAGTAAGCCGATTCCGGCAGGATACCGCCTTCCAGCATGGTCTCGTAAGCCAGTTCAACACCGGCCTTGACCATGGCAACCATCAGGATCCCATGATCGAAATATTCCTGCTCGGTGATTTCCATGCTGCCGTTGGGGGTGGTTTCAAATGCAGTCTCGCCCGTTTCCCTGCGCCATTTGAGCAGGTTGGCGTCGTCTTTGGCCCAGTCTGCCATCATGCCCTGCGAAAATGCGCCGGACATGATGTCATCGAGGTGCTTACGGTACAGGGGTTGCATGATGGCCTTGAGCTCTTCTGCCAACTGGTGGCATTTGATCTTGGCCGGGTTCGACAGGCGGTCCACCATGTTGGTGATGCCACCGATCTTGAGCGCCTCGGTCACGGTTTCCCAGCCATACTGGACCAGCTTGGAGGCGTAACCCGGGTCTATGCCTGCGGCGATCATCTTGTCAAAGCACAATAGCGAACCCGATTGCAGCATGCCGCAAAGGATGGTTTGCTCGCCCATCAGGTCAGATTTCACTTCGGCAATGGGTGAGGATTCAAGCACCCCGGCGCGGTCGCCGCCGGTACCCGAAGCCAGCGCCTTGGCAATTTCCAGGCCTTCACCCCTGGGGTCGTTTTCGCGGTGCACCGCAACCAGTGTGGGCACGCCAAAGCCGCGTTTGTATTCTTCGCGCACTTCCGTGCCGGGACACTTCGGCGCCATCAGCACCACGGTGATATCCGCACGAATTTGCATCCCTTCTTCAACCAGGTTGAAGCCATGGGCGTAGTCCAGGCAGGAACCTTTCTTCATCAGCGGCATGATGGCCTTGACCACACCGCTATGCTGTTTGTCCGGCGTGAGGTTTAGTACCACGTCAGCCTGGGGAATCATTTCTTCAAACGTGCCCACGCTGAAACCGTTCTGGCTGGCGTTCTTCCAGGATTGGCGTTTGGCACTGATGGCGTCGGCGCGCAGTGCATAGCTGACATCCAGGCCGGAATCGCGCAGGTTCAGTCCCTGGTTCAGTCCCTGCGAGCCGCAACCGACAATGACCAGCTTCTTGCCCTTGAGAAAGTCGCAGCCATTGGCAAATTCACTCCGATCCATGAAGCGGCATTTGCGCAGTTCTTCGAGCTGCAGGCGCAGCGGCAGGGTGTTGAAATAATTTTGTGCCATGACGGTGAGTCCAGAACGGGTTTAAAGGGCGATGGTTAAGGTGTCACCTTAGCTCAGATTGTGCACCGGGTAAATTGAATTTTGAGCCTGGCGCGTACGGCTCCAGAAACCCTCGGGACGGCCTGCCCGCTATTGCTTGAGCTTGATTGCGCGGCAGTAATCCCCGCTCAAATTCCAATTCGGCTCGGTGAATGCCGAATGCGAAAACGCGGAGCGGAAGGAGCGATTGGACAATACATCATCGGCCAGTTCGACGATGGGTCTAAAAGCGCGTTGCTGATCGTTGATTCCCATGTAAGCGCCTTCCTTGTTATCACCCCGGATGTCGGCAAAGGGCGCGTTGGAGACCGCGTTATAGGAGGAAAAAATCATTACCCGCTGCGTATCCGTTTCATTCAGGCCGGAGCCGTGCAGGGTATTGCAGTGGAAGAACACGGCATCGCCGACATCCATTTCGGCGTGGAGTACGCCCAGTTGCTGGCGGGCTCTTTCCACCCTGGCTGCAAAGGCCTTTGGGCCGTTGGCACCTGCCGGGTGATCTATTCGCCCCATCTGCTGTGACCCGGGAACAAACTGCACACAACCGTTGGCCTTGTTTGCCGGCTCGATGGCGATGCCGACCGTTAGCATGTGCGGCAACAGCACGCCATCGTCATACCAGCTGCCAAAGTCCTGGTGCCAGTCCACGCGCGCCTTGCAGCTTGAGGTCTTGACCGAGAACTTGGAGTGCCAGTGATAGCAGGGCTCTCCCAGCAATGCCTCGGTGATGGCTATCATCCTTGCCATGCGCGGAATCATGCCAACGATGTCGTCGCCAAGGTCGGTCCAGGTGCAAAACGGGTGGCCCTGGCCATCGCTGTCTTCCATGCCATAGACATGGCCATTGATCGTTGGATCCTGCCGATAGGCCTCTCGCAAGGGCGCCAATTCATCAGCCGAGAACAACTGGCGGATGATCAACAAGCCGTCGCGATGGTACGCGTCAATCTGCTGGGCACTGAGCGCCCTTGAACCGCTAGGGTCTTGCATAGCAGAGCTCTGTGCCGGAATCGCCATAATCAATAGTTTATACTGCCCATCCATTGCGCAGTAGCCCTTGTGCTGCGCATGACCGGTTCATCAGGAGTCGTCTTGGAAAAAGCCAAACTAGAGCAGTTGCGCATCGAGCGTGCTCCGGAAAAAGCGCCTGTTGCCATGGGCCGCTGGGTGCTGGCTGGCATAGGCCTGGCCCTGCTTGGCGGCGTTGCCTGGTACGTGCTCAAGCCTGCTGCCGTGATCGAAGTCAGGACTGCCGCAGCGCGCGAAGTCAAGGCTGAAGACGCGGGCACGGTACTGAACGCTTCGGGTTACGTTACCGCCAGGCGCCAGGCAACGGTATCTTCCAAGTTCACCGGCAAGGTGGCCGAGGTGCTGATCGAGGAAGGCATGGTCGTAGCGGACGGGCAAGTGTTGGCGCGGCTCGACAGCAGCAATGTCGACACCAGCTTGCGGCTGGCCGAAGCGCAGCTGCGGGCCTCGCAATCAGCGCTTAAATCGACCGAGGTGTTGCTGGCCGAGGCGCGGCGCAACCTTGCCCGCCAGCAGTCGCTGGTGGAG
>SHZL01000025.1 GCA_009692275.1 Lysobacterales bacterium
CCGGTGACCGGGCCGGGAGGCGTATCAGTGACGGCCACTGTTCCCATCCCTGTGCCCGCCCCCGCCTTCCTTACCGGGTGACAAGGCCAGGCGATAACCACGGCCGCGCAAGGTCTCTATCGGGTTAAACAAACCGTCCGGATCCAGCTTGCGGCGCAGGCGGCCAATGAATACTTCGATCACGTTACTGTCCCGCTCTGCGTCTTCTTCATAAATGTGTTCGGTCAATTCGGACTTGGTGACTACGCGACCGGTATGCATGAGCAGGTATTGCAGGACCTTGTATTCGAACGTGGTCAATTCGATCTCGCATCCTTGCATCGAAACACGCTGGGTAGAAAGATCCATGGCCAGCGGCCCGACATGCACTTCGGGCCGGGCATGGCCGGCCGAACGGCGCATCAGTGCGTTGACGCGCGCCATCAGTTCTTCAGCGTGGAACGGTTTGGTCAGGTAATCATCGGCGCCGGCTTCGAGGCCCTCTACCTTGTCTTTCCAGTCCGTCCTGGCCGTCAGTACCAGTATCGGGAAATCATGGCCGGAAGCACGCAGGCGGCGAATCAGATCCAGGCCGGGAATTTCGGGCAAGCCCAGGTCGATGATGGCCAGGTCGAGTGGAAGCTCCTCGCCGAAATACAATCCTTCGCGACCACCGGCAGACGCGTCGACCACGAATCCCGCGGTGCGCAATTGGGCGGAAAGGGCTGTGCGTAAATCAGCATCGTCTTCTACGATGAGGACGCGCATGTCAGCAGCCACATATCAGCGACATCAGTTATTGCGCACGGGGATGCGCACGGTCTTGACTACGCCATCCTTGGTCAGGAGCTTGATCACGTGCACCTGCTGGTTGCCAACCCGCTCGGTATGAGCTGAGAGCACCTTGGCGTCATATTGGTCGGCTGCCTGCTGCGCTGCCTGGTCCAGGCTTTGCGCAAAAACAGCCAGCGGCAACATTATTGCCAGCAGCAAGGCCAGAAAGAATTGACATAGTCTTTTCGACAACACCGGATCTCCGCTCTATTGGGGACTATTCTAGATCATGTTCATGAACACGGACTGAATTTCCGGTTAGGCATCAGAGGCTCCCTGGTAAATTTCAGCGACCATGCAGCGCAGGCTGCCCCCCGCTTTTTCAATCTCGTCCAGCGGGTGGGAATGGAGGCGGAAACCCCAGGACTCCAGCAAACCCCTGCTGCTACGCCGCAAAGCGTCCGCCGCAGTCTCGCTCATGAACAGATCCTTGTGGGTGAGTGCTATGCAGTTGCCGGCAAATGCCTGCTTTTCCGCGTCGTCAAGATACAGGATATGGTCCGGGTAAATGGCGTCGAGGGCGCGAACGATCTTGGGATCTGCAATGGATTCCGGGTGCACTAGACAGGCACGACCGGCCAGAACCGCCATAACGACATTGGTGTGATACTCGCCCTCCACCAGGTCAAAGTACAAAGTATGGCGCAAGTTGAAAGCAGCGTGCATGGCTGCCAGGCCGGCTTCATCCACCCGACCGGACATGCCGCAAAACCCCAGCCTGCGTAAACGGTCGATGACTAGCGGCCCGGTCAACTCAGCCACACAATCCTCCACAGAAAGATCGAATTCCTGGTAGCCCAGGGCCCGGAAGTAACTGCGAATGTCCGGGCGCCGGGTTTCTTCCTGGCGGCTGGGATGCAGCATGTGTCCGATTATGAAACGCCCGGGCGAGGTAGCGAAAACATTGTTCGGAAAAACGTCTTCCGGGGTATGGGCACTACCGGCAAAATTCTTCACCGGAATGCCGACCCCGCGTATCTTCTCCACCAGGCCAATGTATTGCTCGAGCGCCCGGTCCTGATCGACCCCGCTGGCGATATTCATGTAACTGTTGTCGCTGGCCGAATCGGCACTGAGGCGGAAGTTGACGGGTTCAACCATGAATACACCCTTGGGAAATGCCGGCGAATCTGCCGGCAATTCACCACTGCGCAAGGCGGTCAATATTGAGCGTGCATCCCGAGTAATCATTGCGGGCTCTTCACGCAGCATCCCTCTGCCAGGCGCTTGCGGCGTGCATCTGTTGCATTGCTTTGAACAGCAGGCGGCTGTCATCAGCCTCCTTGTGCGCATGATCCGAAATGTAGCGGCGCCAGCTCCTGGCCCCGGCCAGCCCCTGGAACAGGCCCAGCACGTGGCGGCTGATATGTTTCACCGGCACGGACTGCGCGATTTGTTGTTCGATGTAGCGCGTCATCGCCAGTACTGCAGCGGTGCGGTCCGGCACGCCGGGCTGGCCATCAAGAGCGCGGTTGCACTCACTCAGTATCCACGGGTTGTGGTATGCAGCCCGGCCGAGCATTACACCGTCAACCCGCTCAAGGTGGGCAACTGCCGCGGCTGCGGATGCCACTCCCCCGTTCAGAATAATGGTCAGTTGCGGGCATTCCTGCTTGAGCCGGTAAACCCAGCCATGGCGCAACTCGGGCACCTCGCGATTTTCTTTGGGGCTAAGGCCGGACAACCAGGCTTTGCGTGCATGAACAGCAAACGTCGTGCAACCGGATTGCGCCACGCAGTGGATAAAATCGCTGAAATACGCGTAGCTGTCCAGTTCATCCACGCCGAGGCGGGTTTTTACCGTAACGGGAACATCCGCGGCATCCAGCATGGCAGAGATGCAGTCCCGCACCCGGATTGGCTCGCGCATCAGGCAGGCGCCGAAACGGCCTTTCTGCACCCGGTCAGACGGACATCCCACGTTCAGATTCACTTCAGCGTAACCGCGGGCCTGTGCTATCTGCGCGCAGCGAGCCAGTTCATCCGGTTCACTGCCGCCGACTTGCAGCGCCAGCGGGTGTTCCGCCGGATCGAATGCAAGCAGATGGTCACGGTCACCATGCAGGATGGCGCCGGTGGTCACCATCTCGGTATACAACAAAGCCCCGGGCGCCAGCAGGCGATGGAAGTAGCGGCAGTGCCGGTCCGTCCAGTCCATCATGGGGGCTACAGATAGTAACCTATTGATTTTATTTATTTTATTTTGGATCATTTGTGTGCAAGTTCACCGTGATGCACATATTTTGCACACGCAATACCATTAGAATGTATAATTAATGCCATAACGTGTCGCACATCTAGTGCACATGAGATTGGCCAGTCAGGGGCTGCAACCCCTGACTGGCCGGATACCAAGATCAACTTAGGATTGACCATGGCAACCTATTCTAAATTACCCTCTGGACGATGGCGAGTACAGGTCCGGAGAGGTAGCGTCTATAGAGCACATACCTTTGATCTGAAACGACAAGCCAAAGCCTGGGCTACTGAAATAGAAGCACAAGCCCTACAGGTACAAGCCGGTAGATACATTACACCTAAAGGCCTGACCATCGGCAAACTGGTTAAGTTATACGGCGAAAGTGTTAAAGAGGGTGGACGTACCCGTAATGCCTGCCTGGCAAGGCTGCAGACTGCCCTGGATCGAATCAAACCACACACCCTGCCCTTTGCCCTCAGAGACTTCATAGATAACCGTCAAGCTGCCGGTGCCGGTGGCGTGACCATCGCGCAAGACCTGTCATACCTTGCCTCAGCATTGGATTGGGGAAGGCATAGCAAGAGGTTTGATGTAAACCCAGAGGTGGCGCGTGATGCTCGCAGAAGCCTGAAGCACAGAAAATTAAACACCAGGAGCCAATCTAGGGAGAGATTGCCCAAACCCGGCGAACTGGATGCCTTATACAAGTTATGGGACAACAACCTAAGGCAACAAATACCCATGATTATCTTGGTTCAGTTTGCGCTGGTATCTGCAATGCGACTAGGTGAAATATGCCGCATCCAGATTGAAGATGTGGACTTTGATAAAAAAACGGTCCTGATTAGACAACGCAAAGACCCAAAACGAAAAGCCAGCAATGACCAAATTGTGCCATTGGTGGGTGATGCTATAGCGATTATCCAAAAGCAGATCGGACAAAGGAAGCAAGGCAGGATATTTCCTTACGATGCCAAGAGCGCCTCTACAGCATTTACGAGGGGATGTAAGACTTTAGGAATTAAGGATTTGAAATTTCATGACCTGAGGCATGCTGCAACTGTTCAGCTATTCCGTATGGGTCTAGATATTCCCCGAGTGGCAATGATTACGGGGCATAAGTCCTGGGAGAACCTACGCAGATACACGAACTTGACAGCCGAGGATGTTCACAATGCATTTTCCTGACTTTGAACCGTGGAGTGAGGAGGAAGCGGCTGAGGCTTTTGTTTGGGATGCTAGAATTTCGGCTGAGGAAGCTCAGATGGCTCTTAAACTAATCCTGGCAGGCGAATACAAAGCTGCGGCTGGTTTGCTTGCTAATAGCATCAATGTCGCCGCCTATTACGCTGCGGCAGCGATGGATACGGAAGGAAGGGACTGGCAACAATCTGTGCTGCATGGCAAAAAGAGTGGTGAAAATCGGAGTAAAAACTCCAAGGATATTAAGGCTGAGTGGCAACAGACCGCTGACCGGGTATGGAAAAAACGCCCCGGCCTACCCGAATCTGAAATAGCTGAAACGATAGCGCAGGAAATGATCGGCCACAATGCGGGGGCCTCTGAGGATAATGCCATAAAGGTTTACTCTGTCGGCTATATCGGCAGGAGCATAAAAGAACAAAAATAATTTAGAAATTTGGGTTTTTAACCCCCCTTCAACGACAATCCACCAGCCAGGCTGTACCCATATAGTTGTTGCATGAGGTACAGCAGAATGGCTATCAAGCAGCACAAAGAGCCTATCCCAATCCCTAAATACATCCGTTCCTGGATGTTGCAATTAGGTTACGTACATGACATGGAGGTTGAGGAAGCCACCAGTACTGTCATACGAACTCGTAAACGATGGAAACCTCTTAAGCCAGTCTATTTCGGCAATGAACCCTGGTATCAACTGGCTGATATAAAGCGGCACCTGGATGAACGCGCTGCCATCAATGTCCATGATGATGATGAACTGGTGTCTCTGTGAGAGCCAGCTGTACTCGCCTTAACAAATACTTTAAGCCCGTCGTCCTGGCCTCTGTGCCTGGCGTCACTCGGGCTGCGCCCTCCTTCCTTGGCACCCGGCCAGTCCTCCAGGCTGCAAATCATGACTTACATATCCAAGCGATACCCACCGGGTGCCAAGGAGCGAAGCGAAGCCACTGACCGGCAAGACCCTTGCGGAAGTGGTGGCCATGCGCGGTACCTCCCCTGCAATTACCATGATGGACCTGGTGGTTGAAGATGACAGCCGGGTAGGGACGGCGTATTTCTGCAATACAACTCGCATCCCCGCGCTTTCGGCAATTTCGCCAGGCTGCTGGGCAAGTATGTGCGCGATGAGGGCGTCATTACACTGCCTGAAGCCATCCGCAGGTTAAGCTCTTTCCCGGCGCACAACCTGAAAATCAAGGAGCGCGGCGAACTGCAAGCGGGCTATTACGCAGACATCGTTGTATTCGACCCGGCGACCATCCAGGACCACGCGACTTTTGCACAACCACACCAATATGCCACCGGCGTGAACCACGTGCTTGTCAACGGCGTGCCGGTGCTGCTGGGCGGCGAGCATACCGGCGCCACGCCCGGCCGCTTCGTCAAGGGCCCGGGCTGGAAAGGCGGATCCTAGGTCTTAGTCTGAAGCCTCGCCCGCCTGGTCTGTGCCCGTGATGGCACCGATGGCAAATCCTGCCATGACGGAAAACAGCGCCATGGTCCAGACCGTTACCGCGCCGGTGGGCAGATCAGCCAGCGCGGAGATCACGATGCCGAACAGGTAGGAGAGCGCGCCGATGGCATAGCCGGCCAGCAAGCGTCTCCTGCCCTTTAAGCGGCGGGTAGCCAGGGCCGGCAGGATCAGGCTGGCAAAAACCAGGTACACGCCCACAGCCTGCACGGCGGCTGTTACCACGAAGGCAAATATGATGTAAAAGCCCGCGTGCCCTACCCGCTCGCTGGCAAAAAACCACACCGCCATCAGGATGGAATACAGGATGGCAATCGGCAGCAGCATTGCCCAGGTGGTCCACAGTATCTGCCCAACCAGCAAATCCTTGAGGTAGTCGCCACCGTGCGGGTTTTCCGCCAGCAGCAGGATGCTGCCGGTGGCCGCCAGCACAAACAATGTGCCGATCAGGGCCTCCTGGGTTTTCTCCCAGCGTTTCTCAGTCCAGTTCAGGCCGGCGGCCGCCAACAGGGCGGCACCCACTGCGGATGCCTGCACCGCCCACATATTTTCTTCCCAGCCGAAATTTCCGGCAGCAATGACGCCCATGGCTGCAACCTGGGCGATGGCGAGGTCGATAAAGATAATGCCGCGCTGCAGCACCACCTGTCCCAGCGGAACATGGGTCCACAGCACCAGCAAGCCGGCCGCCAGCGCCGGGCCAATAATCGTCCAGTCAAGTGCATCCCAATCCATCATTTCACTCCCAGCAACTGGTTGAGGATATCGTTAAACAGGCCGAAGAGCGTTTCCGTGCTAGCGGATCCACCCACCGTCATGGGCAGCATGACCAACGGAATTTTGGTCCGGTCAGCTAACCATTGTCCCGGTTTAGGGCTCTGGTAAGGCGCATAGATAATGAAATCGGCCCCACCGCTGGCCTCGAGTTGCGCGAGGATATCGGACAGGTGCGTAGCCGTCGGTGGAACGCCCGGCACCGGCTCAAGTGTTGCCAATTCGACCAGGCCCAGCCACGCGTTCAAATAGGCCCAGGACTTGTGATAGGCCACCGTGCGCTTGCCACGCAGCGGCTGAGCTCGCGTATCCCACCCCTGCATGGCCACGTCCCAACGCTGCAGGAAATCCTGCAAGCCGCCGGTGTAGCGCGCAGCCTGTTCCCGATCCACCAGCGCCATGCGCTGTGCGAGGGCTTTAGCAACCAGGGGAATATTGTGCGGATTCATCTGGATGTGGGGGTTTCCCTGCGGATGGACATCACCCTGCGCCCGGTCAACGCTGGTTGGCACATCCAGGCGCTGCACAAAAGCACTGGCTTCAAAAAAGCCATCTTTCCCGGGTAGTACTGCCGGATTGTTGGCCTTGTTGAGCAAGGCAGGCAACCAGCCTATTTCCAGCTGCGCGCCGGTACACACCACGAGGTCCGCTTTGCGTACCCCGGCAATCAGGCTGGGGCGCGCCTCGATGTAGTGCGGGTCCTGCATGGCCTGCGTGGCGCTGGTGACCTTGACTTCATCCCCGCCAATCTCCTGCGCCAGTGCTGCCCACTCGGGCTCGCAGGCGAACAGGTTCAAGGCAGCATGGGCCGCCGGCGATGCGCAGAGCATAAGACCCAGGCAAACGGTCAGATTTTTAACCTTCATGATGTCCATTCTCCCGCTCAAAAATTGTGGGCGCCGTGGGCACCAATGCTGAATATGTATTGCAGAGCAAACTGATCGTCGTCCATCTCGCCGGACATGTCGTGTTCGTACTGAAACCGCAGGCGGCTGAATTCGCTGTTAGACCAGTCCACCATCATGCTGTAGCGCTTCGGGTCTGCACCGAGGTAATACAACGGAGTTCCCACAAAATCCGGATCGGCCGTACCACCGCTCAAACTGTCATAGCGAACACCAACGCGCCAGCGCGGAAAAGGCTGGAATATTGCCTGCGCATACCAGCCCTGGGCGCCTTCATCCCAATCTTCATCATAGGGTGCTTCGAAATCCGGCAAAAGGGTGTAGTAACCATCTTCATTGCGCCACATGTACTCAGCCTGGAACTTGAAGTTACGCTCACGGGAATTGCCGTTTTGCGCCCATTTCCAGACCATGTCGGCGATATAGATGTCGGTATCTCCGGTGAACAGCACGGGCTGATATTCATAACCCGATGCCCGCTCGTCGCTTTTCGCCTGCAACCAGGAAAGCCCAATTTGCCAACTGTTGCTGATGCCGACGTCACCACCCGTTTTGATATTTAAGGTGCTGCTGCCAATTCCGGAGTTTCCGGCGCCACCGGCGGGATACCGGTCACCGCGCAGGATCTCTCCGCCGAATTCAAGGTAAAAATCGGTGGGCGCCAGCCAGCGCAACTGCAAGCCGTCGTCGATGTATTGACCTCCCAGAAACGCCTGGTAGACCAATGGCTGATCCGCAAAGTCCCACGCATGAGAATGCTTGGTGTTGAGGTAGCCAATGTCGGCGAAGTAACGGCCCACGCGCAAGGCCAAACCGGCCGGCAGGGCGACGGTCTCAACCCAGGCCTCTTCGAGTTCAATTGATGTGTCCCCATCTTCGACCACGATGGGAAAGGTCACCATGGCAGTGAACTTGTCATCCACGTTGGCTGACATGGAAATTTCCGTCTCGGCGAGTGAAAGGCCTTCCGGCGCCAGGCCAGCCTCGCCACCCAGGGGGAATCCCGGAATGTAATAACCGTCAGGATCATTGCCATAAGACCAGGCCTGCCCCTGCAGCGTGACACCGATAGACGGATTGAACGAATTATCCCGCGCTCCGGATGCTCCACCGGAGGCAGGGACCACCTGGGGTTCTTCGGCGACATAGGGGGCGTAGTCGGGTACCGCCGTGGCCTGCACCGGCTGGGCCTGCGCCGACTGGGCTGGCGCCTGCGCCAGGGATTGTTCGGGCGATTGTTCGGGCGATTGTTGGGTTTCTTGTTCGGCCGATTGTTCAGCCCCTTGTTCGGCCTGGTCCAGTCGCCGTTCCAGGCCTGCTATGCGGTTTTCGTACTCCGACCGCATGTGCTCAATTTCCTGGCGTAATACCTGAATCTGGTTGGCTTCTTCAGGGGTTTCCGCAGCCCCGCCCGCCGCAAGTGCCACGGGCATCTGCGTTGCTGCCAGGGCGGCGGTGAACACGACCCATCGTAGGGTATTTTTCATTTTGAACTCCTCAAATGACGTTACGAGACCCGTGGCCATCGGGGCCGGGGTGTAATTGCATCAGAACATCAGGAGGAGAATGGAGGAGCTCTTGGCTGGTAGCCCGCTGCGACGGGCTGGGAAAGGATTGAAATCTCACCCGCCGGCTGCAGCGGGGCGCGCAGTCGTTCGATAGGTACGGGTTCTGCACTGGGCAAAGGCCCGGCAAGCGTCTGTGCGTGGCAAACACACCATTCGCATCCAACCGCATTGGAACTTATGTGGGACGCAACATGGCTGGCAAACACGAGATTGCTTGCAGCCAGAAGGACCGCAAGTACAGCGACCCGGATAGAGGCGACTCTGCGCATGGACTCATGATACCCGAATTCTCTTTGTGCGTAAGGTCAGAGCGCCGGGTTGCACAAAAAACGCGGTGAGAGGTTTGCAGCCATTTTCTTGAACCACTCCGCCAGCATGAAGATATAATGCTGTATTCACGACCATCCGCCGCAATTAACTGGAAAGCCATCGATGTCCGAACGCGAAATCATGCAGTACGATGTCATCATCGTGGGCGCTGGCCCCGCGGGTTTGACCTGTGCCATTCGATTGAAACAGATCAAGCCGGAACTGAACGTCGCAATCATCGAAAAAGCAGCAGAAGTGGGAGCACATATTGTCTCGGGCGCGGTCATTGAGCCCGCTCCGCTGGATGAATTGCTGCCGGGTTGGCGGGAAAACCCGCCGCCCATCTGCGTGCCGGTAGCGAAGGACGAATTGTGGTACCTCACGCCGACTGGCCGCTACCGGCTCCCCACTCCGCCGCAACAGAACAATCACGGCAATTTCATCGTGTCACTGGGCGCGATGTGCGCATGGCTGGCGCCAAAAGCGGAGGCCCTGGGTGTGGATATTTTCCCGGGATACGCAGCGTCCGCCCTGCACCACACAGGTGATGGGGCCGTGGGTGGAGTCGTTATTGGCGACATGGGTATTGATCGCGCAGGCGTACCCAAAGACACGTTTACGCAAGGCATTGAAATCCATGCGCCGGTAACGGTCATCGCCGAAGGCTGCCGTGGTCACCTGAGTAAGCAATTGATCAACCAGTTCAAGCTGGATCAACATTCCGATCCACAAAACTATGGCATCGGTTTGAAGGAATTGTGGCGGGTAAAAGCGGGCAAATCAGTGCCGGGCCTGGCGCAGCACACGCTTGGCTGGCCGCTGGATTCCAGCATTTACGGTGGCAGTTTCATCTATCACCTGGACAAGGACCGCATCGCCCTGGGTTTCGTGGTGGGACTGGACTACAAAGATCCGGAATTCTCGCCCTTCGAAGCCTTCCAGCAGATGAAACACCATCCGATGATCCGCAACTTGCTTGAGGGCGGGGAAATCCTGTCCACGGGCGCAAGGGCCATTGTTGAAGGCGGCTACCAGGCCTTGCCGGTCACCGAAATGCCGGGCGCGATTCTCATTGGAGATGCGGCTGGCTTGCTCAATGTTCCGAAAATCAAGGGCACGCACCAGGCCATGCGCTCGGGCATGCTGGCGGCAGAGCATTTGGCAGCAACGGCTGTGGCCTCCTCCGCAGGATTTGACGCGCGCTTGCGCAACTCTCCCGTAGTGAAGGAACTGCACAAGGTGCGCAATATCCGGCCCGCCTTTTACCGCGGGCTTTGGCGTGGCTTTGTGGCGGCCGCCATCGAAACGGTGACCGCCGGAAAGTTACCGCGAACGCTGAAGTTACACGCCGACTATTCCGCTCTGAAGAAGCTTGCCGGGTATTCCCCTCCGGACCGGCATTGGGTGGAGCGAAACCTGCCACCGCGCGACCGCCTGGCCTCGGTCTATTACGCTGCCACTGAACACGATGAGGAGCAGCCGATCCATCTGCAAATCCTGCAACCGGACATTTGCATTACGCGCTGTAGCGAAGAGTACGATCATCCTTGCACGCGGTTTTGTCCTGCCGGCGTTTACGAAATGGTCGAAGACAGCAACGGCAAACGCCTGCAGATCAATTCCGCCAACTGCGTGCATTGCAAAACCTGTGATATCAAGGACCCATACCAGATCATCAACTGGGTGACGCCGGAAGGCGGCAGCGGCCCCAATTACCAGAACCTTTAAGCAAAGGAAAAAACCAGGAATCAACCGATGAAGATACTTGTTGGCATTAAGCGCGTCGTGGATTACAACGTGCGCGTGCGCGTACTGCCCGACGGCAGTGGGGTGGATATCGATGGCGTGAAAATGAGCATTAACCCGTTTGATGAAATCGCGCTTGAAGAGGCGCTCAGGATCAAGGAAGCGGGCAAAGCTGCCGAGGTCATCGTGATTTCGTGCGGCACCGATGAATGCCAGCAACAGCTGCGCACCGCCCTGGCCATGGGAGCGGACCGGGCTATCCAGGTCAAGACCGGTTCAGCCCTGCAACCCCTGAGCACGGCGCAGGCCTTGCTGCGCGTGATTGAGCGGGAGCAGCCCGGGCTGGTCATTCTGGGCAAGCAGGCCATCGACGACGACAACAGCCAGACCGGACAAATGCTGGCCGCGCTGTGGAACCGGCCCCAGGCAACATTTGCCTCAAAGCTCGTGTTTGAAGGTGAAAAATTGACCGTCACCCGCGAAGTGGATGCCGGCCTTGAAACCATTGAAGTCGATCTTCCTGCCGTGGTGACGGTCGATTTGCGCCTCAACGAACCGCGCTTCGTAAAACTGCCCGATATCATGAAAGCCAAGCGCAAGCCCCTGGATGTCATCCCGCTTGAAGAGCTGGGCGCTTCACTGGCGAGCAACCTGGATATCACCCGCTATGCTGCGCCGCCGCTAAGGCAAAAAGGAATCAGGGTGGAAAATGCTGCACAACTGGTGCAGGAACTGAAAAACCGGGGGCTGTTATGAGCAAGATTCTGATCGTGGCAGAGCATGATGGCCACACACTGAACCTGAGTACTGCCAAGTGCGTGAGCTGTGCCAAAGCAATAGGCGGCGACATTGATATCGCCGTGTTGGGGCAAGGCCATGACGCCGTCGGCGCCCAGGCTGCTGCCCTTGCCGGCGTAAGCCGTGTGCTGATGATCAGCGCCGCACATCTCGCCCATCCGCTGGCGGCAAACTGGGCCCCGGAAGTACTCCAGCTCGCCGCGAATTACACCCACGTGATCGGACCATCTACCACCATGGGAAAAGACCTCATGCCGAGAGTCGCCGCCCTGGTCGGGGTGAATCAGTTCAGTGATGTGATGGAGGTCTTGAGTCCGCTGTCGTTCCGGCGACCGATCTATGCCGGCAATGCCATCATCGATGTCAAGGCTGCTGAGGGTCAGAAAATCGTGATGACCGTGCGCACCGCCAGTTGGCCTGCAACGGGAAGCGGGGGAAATGCAGTCGTTGAACAACGCACAGCCCAAGGCACTGCAGCCGGCCACAGCCGCTACCTGGCGCTGAATTCGGCAGGCAGCGAACGCCCCGACCTGCAAGGCGCCAGCAAGGTAGTGTCGGGCGGCCGGGCGCTGGGCAGTGCGGAGGGATTCGCCTTGATCTACCGGCTGGCAGACAAGCTGGGAGCCGGGGTTGGCGCTTCGCGCGCCGCCGTGGATGCCGGATACGTGCCCAGCGATATGCAAGTGGGCCAGACCGGCAAGATCATTGCCCCCGACCTGTACCTTGCTTTTGGCATATCCGGCGCGATCCAGCACATCACGGGAATCAAGGATTCCCGCACCATAGTTGCCGTGAACAAGGACGCTGAGGCGCCCATTTTCGAAATTGCGGATATTGGCCTGGTCGGTGACCTGTTTACGGTGATTCCCGAGATCGAGGCCTTGCTGGGCTGATCCGGCCCTGTGTTGTCCGTGAATGACTGAACCCATCTGGTCACCGGGCCCGGCCCGACGTCAAACCGCTAACATAAGGCGGTTTATTGACCTGGCGCAAACTGAGCTCGACCCGGGTATCAGGGATTACTGGGATCTGTATCGCTACTCCGTGGATCAGCCGGAACTGTTCTGGCGTGCTGTCTGGGAATTCTGCGCCATAGTCGGCAAACCAGGCCCCGTGACACTGGAGCCCGCAAACGATTTGCAGCCAGCTGATATTCAGACTGCCAGGTGGTTCCCGGGCGCGCAGCTGAATTTCGCCGAGAACCTGCTGCGCTTCCACGATGAGCAGCCGGCCATCCTGTTCCGCTCGGAAACAGGATCGGGATGCGAGTTGTCCTATGCAGAGCTTTACCTGGCAGTCGCACACACTGCCGCTGCACTGAGGGAAAAAGGTGTGGGCGTGGGTGACCGGGTGGCCGGATTCATGCCGAACCTGCCTGAAACCGTAATCGCCATGTTGGCTACCACAAGCATCGGCGCCGTGTGGTCATCCTGCTCGCCGGACTTCGGCGTTGCCGGCGTGGTCGACCGTTTTGAACAAATCGAGCCCAAGGTCCTGTTCTGTGCCGCAGCCTACAGCTATGGCGGCAAGACTCACGATTGCATGGAAAAAATTGCCGGTATCGCCGGGTCAGTCAGTTCCATTGAGCACGTGGTGGTTGTGCCGTACATGAATCCGGACGCGGACCTGTCCGCGGTTCCCAAAGCCGTTTGGTTCGCTGATTTCATGGACACCACTGCGAAGGAAATCGAGTTTGAGCGCCTGCCGTTCAATCATCCGGTGTATATCCTGTTCTCATCCGGCACCACCGGAGTGCCAAAATGTATAGTCCACGGCGCTGGCGGAACTCTGCTGCAGCACATGAAAGAGCTCGTGCTGCACACCAACGTGCGCCGTTCCGACCGGATATGTTATTTCACCACCTGTGGCTGGATGATGTGGAACTGGCTGGTGAGCAGCCTTGCCACCGGCGCCAGTGTCGTGTTGTTCGATGGCTCGCCGTTTTATCCCGGACCGGCTGCCATGTTCGACCTGGTCGATGAACTCGACATCTCGATCCTGGGTACGGGCGCCAAGGCAATCTCCGCCTGGGAGAAATCGGGCATCAAGCCACGTGAATCGCACCAGCTCAAGTCACTGGTGACCTTGCTTTCTACCGGCTCGCCGCTGGCGCCAGAAGGCTTTGACTACGTCTACCGTGACATCAAGACCAACCTCTGCCTGGCGTCCATTTCAGGTGGCACGGACATCGTTTCCTGTTTTATCCTGGGCTGCCCTATCCTGCCGGTTTACCGGGGCGAGTTGCAGTGCCCGGGATTAGGGATGGCGGTGGAAATCCGCCGCGAAGATGGCAGCGTGGCCGACATAGATGAAACCGGTGAGCTTTGCTGCAGCAAGGCGTTCCCTTCAATGCCGGTGTTTTTCTGGGGCGATGCGGACGGCAGCAAGTACCGCTCGGCTTACTTCGAGAAATTTCCCAATACCTGGTCGCACGGCGACTTCGCCAAGAAAACTGCCAACCTCGGCTACATCATCCAGGGCCGCTCTGACGCCACGCTCAATCCGGGAGGCGTGCGCATTGGCACGGCTGAAATTTATCGCCAGGTCGAAAAACTGGACCAGGTGATGGAGAGCATTTGCGTTGGACAGGACTGGGACAACGATGTACGCGTGGTATTGTTTGTAAAACTGCGCGAAGGTCTCCGCCTGGACGAAGCGCTGCAAAATGAGATCCGCAAGCTCATCCGGCAGAACACCACGCCCCGGCACGTGCCGGCGAAAATCATCCAGGTCGGCGACATTCCCCGCACCATCAGCGGCAAGATCGTGGAGTTGGCTGTGCGCAATGTCATTCATGGCCACCCGGTCAGCAACCAGGATGCGCTGGCCAATCCGCAGGCGCTGGAATTGTACCGGGACTTGCCTGAATTGGCGTGAATTGGGGTCAGAGTACAATTTCGCATGATCACGTGATTTCACGCTTCCCCTTCATGGAAATTGTACTCTGACCCCAAATTCTCCAAATTCCCTCCTGGATGCCGGATCAAGCCCGGCATAGCGTTATCAGAGAAAGGCGTAATCGAGCTCGGCAATCAGGTCATTGACATCTTCAACCCCTACTGACAGACGGATCAGCGTATCGCTGATGCCCAGCTGGGCGCGCTTGTCTGCTGGCACGGATGCGTGCGTCATGATGGCGGGGTGATTGATCAGACTCTCCACGCCACCGAGACTTTCAGCCAGCGCAAACAGGCTGCAACGCTCGAGTATCCTGCGGGAGGCGGCAAGGCCGCCATGGACGTCGATACTGATGATGCCACCGCCCAGGCCACTCATCTGGCGCATGGCCAGCTCGTGCTGCGGATGGTCTTCCAAACCCGGGTAGAACACCTTGCGCACGGCTGGCTGCTGCTGCAGCCAGCGCGCAATGATCAGCGCGTTTTCCGCATGTGCTTTCATCCTCAGGGCCAGGGTTTTGAGCCCTCTCAAGGCGAGGAAACTATCAAAAGGCCCCTGGATTGCGCCCGTGGAATTCATCAGGAACCACAGTTTCTGGGCCAGATCCGCATTTTCCCCGACGACGGCGACCCCGCCCACTATGTCGGAGTGGCCATTGAGATACTTGGTCGCCGAATGCACCACGATGTCTGCGCCCAATTCCAGCGGCCGCTGCAGCATGGGAGTGGCAAAGGTGTTATCCACGACCAGCAAGGCGCCATGTTCATGGGCAACTTTCGCCGCGGCCGCTATGTCGATGATGCGCAGCATGGGATTGGTCGGTGTTTCAACCCAAACCATGCGGGTGTCAGCGCGCATGGCCGCACGCAATGCTGCAGGATCCTCCAACGGCACAAAGCTGAATTGCAGGCCTGCCGACCGCTCGCGTACCCGGTGGAACAATCTGAACGTGCCGCCATAAAGATCGTTGCCAGCCACTACGTGGTCGCCACTGTCCAGCAGCTCAAGCACGGTGGACGTTGCAGCCATGCCCGAGGCGAAGGCAAATCCCTGCTGGCCGCTTTCGAGGTCGGCAATGCACTTCTCATACGCATCGCGAGTCGGGTTGTGACTGCGCGAGTACTCCCAGCCCTTGTGTTCGCCCGGGCTGCGTTGTACATAGGTTGAGGTGGCATAAATAGGCGTCATGATCGCGCCGGTGGATGGATCCGGTTGCTGCCCGGCATGGATCGCACGGGTTGCCAGCTGGTGCCTGGTCTTGCGGTCGCTCATCACGGGTCCTTATCGGTCGGCCTTGCGGCGCAAGTAATTAAGCAGGTCTACACGGGTAATCAGCCCCAGGAATTTTTTGCCGTCCTTCACAATGGCAATGAAGTCCTTGTTGAAAATGGGCATCAGGTCCGCCACGGGTGCGGTCACGTCTATTTCGGTAAGTTCGGTCACCATGGCGGCACGTACCGGCTGGGCAAAGGCCTTGCCATCTTCGGCAACGGCTAGGAGCAAATCCGATTCATCCAGGATCCCCACGATCTGGCCCTGCTCGATCACGGGCAGTTGCGAAACATCGTAGAGTTTCATACGCGCATAGGCATTGGCCAGCGGTTCATCCGGATTGACCGTGATGGTATCGTTTGTTGCATATGGCCGGGCGATCAGGTCGCGCAAGTCACCAAAACTGGATACTT
>SHZL01000026.1 GCA_009692275.1 Lysobacterales bacterium
TCAAAATACTGTGCAGCCCACATCTGGTGCTGCCCGACTCCCGTGGAAATGATGGCCTGGCCGGCGGTGATCTCGTTGATCGCCTCAATCACGGCGTAGGGCTGGATCAACTCGCAGTCCTTGTCGTAATTGAGTGCGTAGGTGGCTTTCAGCGCGGCAACTTCCTCGTGCCAGACAGAGAAATCGGGCGCAATGCGCTCGCGTTGACCGTATGCCGTGATGGTGCGCAGGTCTTCCTTCATGACTCCAACCTGGAACCAGTCAACGGATTTCACCTTGCCGATTTCCGAGGGATCAATGTCAAACTGGGCAATGTGCCGGGCGCGCGGGGCAAACTTTGCCGGAACCCCGGCCACGCGGTCATCAAACCGCGCGCCCACCGCAATGAGGAAATCACAGTCGTCTACCGCATAGTTGGCACTGGCCGTGCCATGCATGCCGAGCATGTGCAAGGCTAGTGGCTCGGTGGTATCGAATGCACCAATGCCCATCAATGTCGTGGTGACCGGAATGCGGAACTGGTGCGCAAATTCGCGCAAGGCTTCTGCGGCGTTGCCGTTGATGACGCCGCCACCGGCATAAATCAGTGGCCTTTTGCTGGCCTGCAACATGTCAAAAAATGCCTTGCAGCTTTCCTCGCCAAGGCGCTGTTCCACCACCGCCTGCATGCGCTTGCGATAACCTCTTACGGGCAGGAGGCCTCCACCCTGGAACACGCCGGTCCAGTTCTGCACATCCTTGGGCAAGTCGACCACCACCGGCCCGGGGCGGCCACCGCGCGCAATCTCGAATGCTGTGCGCATGGTGGACTCAAGCTTGGCCGGGTCGGTTACCAGGAAGGTGTGCTTGGCCACAGGTCCGAGGCAACCTGAAACCGGCGCCTCCTGGAACGCATCGGTGCCAATGGCATGGGTAGGCACCTGGCCGCAAATCACCACGATGGGCGTGGAATCGGCCATGCAGTCACGCACCGGGGTCACGGTATTGGTCGCACCGGGACCCGAAGTCACCATGACGACGCCGACTTTGCCGCTGGCGCGGGCATAGCCCGATGCCATGAAGCCTGCACCCTGCTCGTTGGCCGGCACGATCAGGGGCATGGGCTCGAGGCCATCCCTGCCCTTGTGCGTGGTGTTGTAACGAAACACCGCGTCATAGGTTGGAAGAATGGCCCCGCCACTGTAACCAAAAATAATACTCACGCCCTCATCCGCGAGGACCTGGACTATCATGTCGGCGCCACTCATTTGAGTGCCCGCCAGGGGGTGGCTTGCCACTTCAGCTGTTTGCCTTCTTGGATCCATAAACCTTTGTTGCCCGTGCGCCAGAAGCGTGTGGGTTCAGTGTCGGGTAATCAAAACCGCATTGCAATACCCCTGAATCTGCGCCAACATTCAGAGTTCGTCTTTATCCCGCTGCCTAAACGTGCTCAAATAAATCGTGCGACACATCATTTCAATACTGCTACAGAACGAAGCCGGCGCGCTGTCGCGGGTTGCTACCCTGTTTTCTTCCCGCGGATACAACATCGAATCCCTCAGTGTTGCCCCGACCGAGCATGTTGAATTGTCCCGGCTGACCCTGGTCACCACCGGGTCCGACAAGGTCATCGAGCAGATCAACAAGCAACTGGAAAAGCTGGTGGACGTGGTCAAGATTGCCGACATGACCAAGAACCCGCATATCGAGCGCGAGTTGTTGTTGATGAAGCTCAAAGTGTCTGCCGGGGGGGAACAGCAATTGGCAGACCTCATTGCTTCCAGCGGCGCACGTGCGCTGGATGACAGCCCTGATACCTACACCCTGGAACTGACCGGCGCCAACGAACACATGGACCGCTTCATTGAACGCGTGAGCGCCTGTGCAGAAATTCTAGCCGTGGTGCGCAGCGGTGCCATGGCGATTGCGCGTGGTCCCAAAGTGCTCAGGGCCGGCTGAACCCCGGTGAACTGAAAGGCAAAAAAAAGCCCGGGTCAGCCCGGGCTTTTCTTTTGTGCGTAGTGCCCCGCTCAGAACTGCCGGGTTACCTCAATGCCATAGGTGCGCAAGGAGGACGGGTGAATGAAGGACCCGCCGAATTCCGGCGCAGGAATGACTTCCTGCAGGTAGTTTTCGTCGGTGAGGTTACGGCCCCACAGGGTGAACAACCAGTTGTCATTGCTGAAGATCATGCGCGCGTCGATGGTGTTGTATGCGTCACGCTGTGCCCTGCTCATGTTGGAGTCAATGCCAGGACCGAAAAACACCTGCCAGATGGTCGGAACTTCCTCGCCTTGCAGGGTGTGGAACCACATCTTGCCGACATAGCGCCAGTCCACGCGGAACATGAAGTTCCAGTTGTCATTCATGGGCAGATCCAGTTGACCGCCGAGGTTATAGGTTTCCCCCGGCGCCTGCGGCATGTCATTACCTACCGACAACGGGCGATTGATGTTTTCCTTGATCTCGCTGTTGAGCAGGCCCAGGCCACCATACAACCTCAGGTAGTCGGTTGCGGCAAAATCGAAATTCGCCTCCCAACCGCTGATCGAAGCCTTGTTGATCGTGGTCACCACGCGCATCAGGCCAAAGGGACCGGCGAAGAACTCGAAGAACTGGTTGTCATCAATAGATGTATCAAAATAGGCACCCGTGATACGCAGACGGTTATCCATCCACAGGGACTTGAAACCGATTTCCCAGCTGTCGGTGACTTCCTTGGGGTATTCGTCCGTGATGGTCAGCTGTGAATTGACCAGTTCGCCCGGCCCGCCATAGCCCGCGTTGTACCAGTAATTGATCAGGTCCTCGCTGCCGACGGAATTGAACCCGCCACTGCGGAAGCCCCTGCCCCAACTGGCATAGGCCGTTAGATTGTCATTGGCTTCCCAGGTCCAGGTGAACTTGGGCTGCCACTCGCTGAAACTGGCTTTCCGGTCAGGAACGCCATTGGGATACTGGTTAAACGCCGGGTTGATCGGCTGTCCCGCCAGGTTGATGTTGTACCCGGATGAATCTACGTTGGGCACCTGGTTGTGGTCCTTGCGATCCTCCTTGTCATAACGCAAGGCAAAGGCCAGCTCCATGTTGTCCATTACATCGAATTCAAGCTGCCCGTAAGCCGAATACACATCGGTGGTGAATTTGTCCCAGAACAACAAGTCAGTCGGGTTTTTGCCGGTGGGCGGTACATAAGGCTGCAATTCAAAGCCTTTACCCAGGTCGGCGCCATAGCCGACGACGACTTCCCGGTCGATGTTGAGGTAGTAAAGTCCCCCGATCCAGCGGATTTTCTGGTCTTCCGCTGAAGTCAGGCGCAATTCAAAACTCAGGTCGCTCTGATTTCGTTCCTGGTACTGGTAGCCGTCACAGGTAGTAGGCGTATAGGGGCCATATACGCCCACGAAATTGGCGCCACCGGCCGAGGGCGGCGGCAACACCAGGAAGGGAGCAAGGGGCGGTCCGAACAGATCCGGCCGGGTAAAGCTGTTGAGCGTTGCGCGCGAATTCTGGCAGGCATCGGTGAGTTCGTAACCGTAGAACGTCGCGCTGGTGCCGTCCGACAACAGGTACTCGTCCAGGTTGTTGTAGGCGGCAATTAAGGTCGTAGTAAAGGCGTCTTGTTCCCAGTCCATCTTGGCGGAAAAATTGCTGGTGGTTTGCTTGTTCTCACCGGGCACGTTAAACGCAAAGATGAAATCGTGATCATTGACGTCAGCAAAGAACTCCGGACTGCCGAGGAAGGATACGAAAGCCGGGATGGCAAATACGGCGTTGAAGTTGATGGCGCCACCTTTTGCCTGTGCATAATTGGCGTGGAAATCGACGGTCACGTCGTCCGTCGGCTCCCAGATCATCCGCCCCCTGACGCCCTCGTTTTCCAAATAATTCACCTCGCCACCCTGCCCGGTGAGGAGATTGGTGTAATCACCATTGGTGCTGTCGTAGTAAGCCACCAGGCTGGCAGCCAGCTTGTCATCGACCAGTGGCCCGCTGACCATTGCAGTGCCGCCCCAGGTCTGGTTATTGCCATATTTGCCCACGAACTGCGATTGTTGCTCGTAGGTTGGCTTTATCGTATCGACAATAATGGCGCCCGCCACCGCGTTGCGACCGTACAAGGCACCCTGGGGGCCTTTAAGCACTTCGATCTGCGCAATGTCAACCAGTTGCTGGTTGAAGGCGTTCGGGTTGGTGAGGAGCACGCCATCGACCACGTAGGCAAAGGTGGATTCAGCATCGCGGGTAGAAACGATGCCACGGATACTGACCTGCGTGTCACCAAAATTGGCGGTGTTCACCAGGGTTACGTTGGGAATCAGCGAAATAAAGTCCTTGGGCCGTTGGATGCCCGCGTCAAGAACCTCCTGGGCGCCAAAAGCCACTACGGAGATCGGCACATCCTGCAGGTTTTCCGTGCGCTTCCGCGCCGTGACCGTGATCTCTTCAAGAGCGGCCTGGGCATACGCATCAGCGACAAACAGGACGGCCAGGGCCGCCAGCAAACAGGTATTGCTACAAGATTTCTTCATTGCCCTACTCCCACACATCATGAATTGCAGTGACTGTTATTAGGTTAAGTCTATTGTTTCAAGGTATTTATCAATTTTTTAACTTCGTTCAACTTTAGCACATCAGCATACTTTGCGCCTAGATCGAACAGGCTGGCCGCATGCGCCTCCAGGTTGCGATCTCCCACGGCCTCGCGCACCACCACCACCGGGTAGTCATGCTGTAAACCATCCACTACCGTGGCCCGCACACAGCCGCTGGTGGTCAGGCCTCCTATGACCAGGGAATCCACCTGGTGCTTTTTCAGCTCCTGCTGCAAACGGGACTGGAAAAAACCGCTGGCCCAGTGTTTTTCGATGACGGTTTCATCCGCCAGGGGAGCAAGGCGGGGGTCAACCTTGACCCATTCGGAATCGGCAGTGAGCACATCAAGGGCCGGCAGGCGGTTGCGAAAAACCCGCGCCTTGAGCGCATCGTGATAGACCACGGTGGTGAAAAATACCGGGAGTTTCTTTGCCCGAAAGACATCCAGCAAAATCCGGCAGGCTGCGACCACCTCGTCGGCCGGCGTACCCAGCGGGCAGACCGGGTCAGTAAACCCCCGGGTCATATCAACCAATACCAGGGCCGGGCGTTTACCCAGGCCCTGCGATTGACGTTCCAGGTCCGGCATCAGCCGCGGCTAAACGTCGGTTGCTGCGGCGGATCCAGATGCGTTTCAGCCTTGCAGCGGGCTTTGATCTCTTCAATCGTACCGCCGAAATTAAACATGCCGAACTCACCGCGTTGGGCACGCAGCTTGGTCCGCAGCGCTTGCGTGGCCGGCGCATCCACCGAGCCATCGGCGGCAATGACCACACCATAGCGTTTTGCACCTGCCGCGCTGACCAGGTCGCGGTCCACATCGGCCTTGACCAGCGCCGGCTCGCGCTCGTAGGGATCACCCCAACCACCACCACCCCAGGTATTGAAGTACAGCAGGTCTCCCTTGCGCACCTTGATGCCTTCAGACTTGGATGGCAGCCAGGTTTCAGTGCCGTCCGCGCGCACCAGGCGCTTGCTGGAGCGCATGCCGGGCTCACCGCCGTGCACGCCCCAGGGGTAGGTTAACCAGCGCTCGTCGTGCACCGACACCGTGCCGTCAACCAGGAAGCGGTAGGCCACGGACAGCCCGTTACCCCCGCGATGCAAACCGGCGCCGCCGGAATCGGCAATGCAGTCGTAGCGTTCGATGCGCAGGGGAAAATAGGCTTCGATGAACTCGTTGGGTACGTTGGTAAAACCCGGCCACAGGGAATGCCCGTCGGGACCATCGCCCACCGGCCGGCCCGGAATACCCCCAAAGCCGATCTGGAACAACTGGAACCACTCACCCTTTTCGTTATACCCGGCAAAGAACAGGTGCGGTGAATCGGAAAAGCCGGCGGCATTGATGTAGTCCGGCGCACTTTGTCCCAACAGGCCTCCCATCACATCAAAAATCCGCCCCAATGCATGGGTGCGTCCGGACAAGGCCGCCGGGAACTTCGGTTTGAGCAGTGTGCCTGCCGGGATGCGCACATCGACCAGGTCGTAGAAACCGTCGTTGAACAGGATCTGCGGATCGATCAGGTTGATGGTAAAAGATCCGAAAAACATCTTGAACATGTCTTCGTTGAGGTAGAAGTTGATCGAGCTTTGCGCCTGTGGATCGGTGCCGGCAAAATCGAAGATGGCCTTGGGCCCCTCGCGCCAGAGCTTGCAGCGAATCTTGTACGGGCCCATGCCCACGCCATCGTCGCAGACGTAGTCTTCAAACACCCGCGGCTCTTCCGGCACGAGCATTTCGATGATGGCCTTCATCGCGAGGTAATTGCGCTCCAGCATGACTTCCATGGTGGAATAAAAAACATCGTCGCCAAAGCGCCGCGCAATCTCGGTGCAGCGCCGCGCCGCGGTTCTGCAGGCCGCAACCAGTGCATTCAGATCAAAGCGATTCCACTGCGGTGTGCGCACGTTGTGCAGGATCAGTTCCAGCACATCCTCCTGCAGCACGCCCTGCTTGTAGAGCTTGGTTGGTGGAATACGGATGCCTTCCTGGAAAATGGTTTCTGCGCGGATGGGAATGGAGCCGGGCACCATGCCGCCGTTGTCCGACATATGGCCAAACATGGCTGACCAGGCAATATGCCGCCCATCCTTGAAAATGGGCACCAGCACGATCCAGTCCGGCAAGTGCGAGACTGCCGCATTGCACATGTAGGGATCGTTGGTGAGGATGATATCGCCCTCATTGAGTTCTGCGTTGTAGGCCTCGGTGAATCCGTGGATGAAGGAACCGAACTGGCCAACGACCATTTTTCCATCGCGATTGGCAATCATGGGGAAGCAATCGCCCTGCTCACGGATACCCGGGCTCATGGCCGTGCGAAACAGCACCGCATCCATTTCGACGCGGGCATTGCGCAAGGCGTTTTCGATGATATCCACGGTGACCGTGTCCACTTCGATGCGGGAGAAAGGCGCGTTATTGGTTTGAACAATTCGTGTAGCCATGATTATTTGGCTCCTGCTGCGGCCACGGTGATCAAGAGGTTGCCGATCGCATCCACGGTAGCCATGTAGCCCGGCAATACCACGGTGGTGGCATCCATTTCGCTGACAATCGCGGCGCCACTGATCACCATGCCTTCGCGCAACAGGTTGCGGTGGTAAATGGCGGCATCATGCCATCGCCCTTCATGGTAAATGCGCGAGTCATGCGCCTTGCACTCATCCAGGCTTAAGCCTTCCTTGCCCACCCGCACTTCAGCAATGGCCCTGGAACGGGACTGTACTATGGCGCGGATCATGACCAGTTCGTGGTCTTCACCGAGGGCAAAGGTAAACAGGTGTTCATGCTCCCGGTCGAATCGGTCGGTGAGGAATGCCAGGCCGTGCTGGCGTAAATCGGCGGCAGTAAATTCCATGGTGATCTGGAATGCCTGCCCTGCGTAACGAAGATCCGCCTGGTAGGTCGCTTCCTGCTTTTCTGCCGGGATGCCATCGGCATTCAGTGACGTCGCCGCACGCTCACGCAGGCTTTCAAGATCAGCCAGCAGTTGCTCCACGGTGATGTCGGCCGCCTTGGATACGTAGGTGCGCGAAGCCTCATCCTGCACCGCAGTGGTCGCATCACCATAGGCGCACAGCACGCCGGGTCCGGGGGGAATGATCACCGGCCAGGAGTCGGTCAGGATGCCCATGGCGTTGCCATGCAGAGGCCCGGCGCCGCCGAAAGCTATCAGGGCGAAATCGCGTGGATCAAACCCCTGCTCCACGGACACCAGCCGCAAGGCGCCAAACATGGACTCATTGATGATCTTGATCATGCCTTCGGCCGCTTCCATCAATCCAATGCCCATGGCATCGGCAATCTTCTGTACCGCGGTCTCGGCTGCAGCTTTGTCGATGGCCATGTTGCCGCCCAACTGGACATCAGATGGCAGGTACCCCAGCACCACGTTGGCATCACACACCGTGGCCTCGGTTCCGCCCTGCAAGTAGGCCGCCGGACCGGGGACCGCGCCAGCCGATTGCGGGCCGACGCGCAAGGCCTTGGTCAACTGCGGCACGAAGGCAATGGATCCGCCGCCGGCGCCTACCGTGCGTACATCCACCGAGGGTGCGCGGACGGTTACGTCCCCCACTCGCGTTTCCCGGCGTACCCTTGCCCTCGCTCCCTGGATCAGCGCCACGTCGGTGGAAGTTCCGCCCATGTCAAAGGTCAGCACATCGTTGTACCCGGCCCGGCTGGCGTAATAAATGGCGCCCGCCACACCACCGGCAGGGCCGGACATCAGCAGATTTACCGGCGATGCCGCAGCCGCGCGCGAGGAAGCAAGGCCACCGTCAGAGCGCAGGATGGACAGTTGCACATCCTTGCCCATCAGCTTCTCCAGCGAAGCCTGCAAATTATTGATGTAGGTGGAAACTTCCGGATACACATAGGAGTTCACTACCGTGGTTTCGGTGCGCTCGTATTCCTGCATTTCCGGCACCACGTCGGATGAAATGGAGATGGGCACCTTGCCGAATATCTTGCGTGCAACGTCACGTGCCTGGCGCTCGTGCTCACCATTGACATAGGCATTGATAAAACAGATGGTCAGGGCTTCAACTTCCCCCTTGGCCTTGAGCTTTTTCAGGCTGGTTCGCAAAGCAGCCTTGTCCAGCGGGCGGACCACCTCTCCATTGGCGGCGATGCGCTCCTCAGCTTCGATGGTCAGCTGCAGCGGAGCCAGCAGGGGCTTCTTGACGTAGCTCACCCAGCCACCGAGCCCGCCCGGGCAAAAGGACCGTGCCACCTGCAACACCTGTTTGAAGCCGCTGGTGGTGACCAGGCCGACCTTTGCGCCTTTGCCGGTCAAAACCGCATTGGTGGCCACCGTTGTGCCGTGCATCACGCGGTGAATCTTTTTCGGATCAACTCCTGATTCCTCGCAGATGCGCGCGATGCCGTTGAGCACACCAATCGATGAATCCTGCGGTGTGGATAGCACTTTCGCTGTACAGGTGGCGCCCGATTCCTCATCGATCAGCAGCAGGTCCGTAAAGGTACCGCCCACATCAACGCCCAGTCGATAACTCATGCTTCTCTCCAGCTCCCCAAACCAATGTTATTTCCCAGTGTTATTTTATGCGTTCCAATTGACGACGCAGCCACGGCGTGGCCCGCCCGCCAGGCGCGGTGCCGGTCAGCGATTTTGCCAATTCTGCTGCTGCCACTAATGGCGCGAGAGCAATTCCGGTATCGTAGCCCATCTGCTCCAGCATCATGACCACATCCTCGGTGGCCACATTGCCGGAGGCTCCCGGCGCAAAGGGGCAGCCACCCAACCCGCCAATAGATGAATCAAATTTACGGATGCCGGATTCTGTCGCGGCAAATACGTTGGCGAGGCCCATGGCCCGCGTGTCGTGAAAATGACAACTGAGCCGTTCCGCCCCATGGCGTTCCACCAGCGTTTGGGTCAGCACCCTGACCTGCCCCGGATTGGCCGCGCCTATGGTATCGGCCACGGAGACTTCATCCGCACCCAACTGCAAAAATTGTGCAACGATGCGCTGCACTACAGCAGGATCGGTGGGGCCGTCAAACGGACACTCGAAGGCAACGGCAATGGCGGCTGCAACCCGGATACCCTCCTGGCGCGCCCGGTGCAGGATGTCCGCGGTCACCTGTTCCGCCTGGAGCATACCCATGTTGGCGTTTTTCTGCGCCATGCCTTCACTGGCATAAAGCACCATGTTGACACTGGTGGCGCCAGCGGCCCGGGCGAGCTCATAGCCTTTCATGTTTGGAATCAGCACCGTGAAGCGGCGGTCACTGTCCTGCGGCAGCCCCGCCAAGACTTCCGCCGCACCCGCCATGGCGGGGACCGCGCGGGGCGAAACAAAGCTGCCAACTTCGATATGTTTCACCCCGGCCGCAACCAGTGCCCTGACCAGTTCCAGGCGCTGCTGCGGGGTCAGGATGCGTTGCTGATTCTGCAGCCCGTCCCGGGGTCCAACGTCATTGATGATCACGGTTTCGCGCATCAGCCAACCACTCCCTGCCGGCGCAATTCCTCGATAGCCCCCGCCTCGTATCCAAGCAATCGGGATAAAACCTCATCCGTATGCTGACCCACCAGCGGCGCGGCACTGAATGACTCCTCATTGGTGCGCGACAACTTGATGGGATTGCCCGGCCCCCGGGTGGATTTGCCGCCCGGGTGCTTGAGCTCAACTACCATGTTGCGGTGCAAGACCTGTGAATCACCCAGGGCCTGGCTGAAACGGTTTACCGGCGCACAGGGTATCCGTTTGGCTTCCAATTGCCGCAGCCAGTACTCAGACGTGTTGTTTTTCAGGATGGCATTCAAACGCTCATTGATCATGTCACGATCCTGCCAGCGGCCGGGCTGGGTATCGTACCTGGTATCTGCAAATTCCGGACACGGAATCACCTGCTTGAGATTCTGCCAGAAGTTGTCGGTAATCACTGCAATGACAATAAAACCGTCGGATGTTGCAAACGTATTGTAGGGCACATGCACAAAATGGGAGTTGCCGATGGGGTACGGGTCTTCACCGGAAAGAAAATGCATGGTCGCCATGTAGTTCAGCATGGAAACCTGGCAGTCCAGCATGGAAATATCCACGTGCTGGCCACGGCCGCTGCCGCCGCGCTCCAACAGGGCGGCCAGGATTCCCATGACCGCGAACATGCCGCCGCCCAGGTCACCGATGGGAATGCCCGAACGTACCGGGTGAGCCGGGTCGCTGCCAGTAATGGACATGCCGCCGCCGGTGGCTTGCGCCACCTGGTCAAAGGCCGGCCGGTCGGGCTTTGGCCCATCCGAGCCAAAACCCGTCACCGTGCAGGTAACAATGGCCGGGTTGATGGCGCTCAGCGTTGCGTAGTCAATACCCAGCCGTTCCGCTACACCCACGCCGAAATTGCTGATGACGACGTCAGACTTGCGCACCAGGTCGTAAAAGACCTCGCGGCCTGCGGGGCTTTTCAGGTCGATGGCCACGCTCTGTTTGTTGCGATTGAGGGTGATGTAATAGGCGCCGAATCCATCCAGTGAATTCTTCGGGTCCGTGGCCAGCAGTTTGCGTGTGCCCTCGCCCTGCAAAGGCTCTACCTTGATGGTTTCCGCCCCCAGGTCCGCCAGGATCATGGAACCATAGGGGCCGGACAACATATGGGTCAGGTCGAGGATGCGTACATTGGCCAAGGGTTTGTTCATGCGGGTTTGTTCGTCAGGTTTTGATCAGTATGTGAGCTACCAGAAATACCCAAGCACGATCGCGCCGAGGACCAGGCGATACCACGCGAAGGCGCTGAACGTGTGATGCGCGATGTAGCGCAGCAGGCCCTTTACCACCAGTAGTGCGCTGATGAACGCCATCACGAAGCCGGTCGCAAAGACCGGAAGATCATGCGCGTGCAGCAACTCGTAGTTCTTGTACAGATCCAGGCCGGTAGCGGCAAACATGATCGGGATGGCGAGAAAAAACGAAAACTCCGTGGCGGCCTTGCGCGACAGGCCGGTTAACAAACCACCAATGATGGTAGCGCCTGCGCGGGATGTGCCGGGAATCAGGGACACGCACTGGGCCAGGCCGATCAGCAAGGCATCGCGCCATCCCATCTCGTCCACTGCGGCGACACGCACGCTGCGATGCCTGCTTTCCACCCAGAAAATCACCAGGCCGCCGGCGATCAATGCGATTGCAACGGTGACCGGGTTGAACAGGTACGCCTTGATCGTGTCATGAAACAGCAGCCCCAACATCGCCGCCGGCAGGAACGCGACCAGCAGGTTCACCACAAATCGCCGCGCGCGTACATCAGTGAACAGCCCGCGCGTGACGCCGAGCAGCCTGGCGCGATACTCCCACACCACCGCCAGGATAGCCCCGAGTTGAATGACGATTTCGAAGACCTTGCCCTTGTCGTCGTTAAAATCAAGCAGGTCACCCACAATGATCAGGTGCCCGGTACTCGAGATCGGCAAAAACTCCGTGACGCCTTCAACGACGCCCAGGACCAGCGCCTTCAGGATAACCAGCCAATCCATTGTGATTCCTCAGTAAGTGCCAGTTGGCAGATGCGTCCGTGAGATCAGGGCCACGCAGCTTGGCGCATGCTCCGCAGCTATAGTGCCAGAAATAGCAGCTCATTGGAGCGAGGCCGAATGGCTGGCAGTCAGGGCGCACAAAAGTTAATGAAAAATTTAATCTCTGTTCATCTGAATTTCATCGGAGCATAATCGGGTCTGCGTAACATGGATGCGCACATAAGGATATCCCCGGTTTGCACTAACCGGACAACATTTCGCAAGGACGCGAACACAAGGAGTTTCGTATGAAAATCAGACTGCTCACCATAGCTTTGGCGTTCTCGCTGTCGGCATCGGCCGCGGCAGAGGACGTGATTGTAACCAGGCATTTTTCAGGCATCTGGAACCAACCGGAACAGGAAAGCCAGGGTCTCATCCTGCAGGTGGTCAACCAGGGCGACGGATCCAGGAAAGCAGTGGCGTATTGGTTCACCTATGCAGACGACAGGGAATCATCCTGGTTGCTGGGCGTAGGCCCGGTAGAAGCAAACCACATCCAACTGGACCTGTTCCGCGCCAGCGACGTGGGTTTCCTGGAAGATGACCATCCCGGCAATGCGAACGTCATACAAGTCGGCTCCATGGACATAGAGTTTTCTTCGTGTGACGATGGCACCGTCTCGTTCAGCTCCAGCGACAGCGATATCGGATCCGGTGATTTTCCAATTTCAAGGATCACGTCCATTTTGAATACGAAATGCAGTGGCGGCATTTCAGATGACACACCCTCAGACGTGCTGCCGAGTGACCAGAGAATCAGCCTCATGCCGGCGCGCCAGGAAGTCACCGGCAGCGGCCATGCTGATTTCAAGCAACAGCCAGACCGCACGGAATTTTCTGTTGAAAGCGAAAACCTGGCCGATGGCCGCTACCGGATACTGGTAGGTGATGTGGACCGTGGTGAATTGGTGGTTAGTGCCGGCCACGGACAAACCGAATTTCGCAGCCCGGGGGAATCGGGCAAGATCCTGCTGACATTTGACCCGCGCGGCCAGGCCATCGAAGTTAGCGGCAAGCAGGGAGCGGTACTCACCTCGGGTGATGCCGAGCTGAGCGATGATGACGCTACTGACGATGATGCCACTGACGAGGACACCGACGAAGATACTGACGAGGACACCGACGAAGATACCGACGAGGACACCGACGAAGATACTGACGAGGACACCGATGACGATACTGACGAGGACACCGACGAAGATACTGACGAGGACACCGATGACGATACTGACGAGGACACCGACGAAGATACTGACGAAGATACCGATGACGATACCGATGACGATACCGACAGCGACGATAACGGTAGCGAAATTGAAGTCGACCTCACGAACGCAGGCGTCTTCCCGGAAGCATCCGGTGATGCAAACTTCGAGGCGCGGGATGATCGTACCGAATTCTCCGTGGAAATCGAGGATGTTCCAGCCGGAAACTATGACCTGAAGGTTGGGGGCACCTCGGTTGGCGACATTCATGCGACCATGGACGAGGATGGCAAAGTCCGCGGTGAGGCCGAATTTCGGGATCCGGTAGAGCCCGGTAAAACCCTGTTGGACTTCGACCCGCGCGGGCAGACTATCGAAGTGCTGGACGGGTCTGACGTTATACTCGATGTGGCGTTTCCGCTGAGCTAGGACTCATTTTCGGCACGTCGCATCCATAGGCCGCCGGGGGCTGGTTTCCGATGAGGATTCCAGCCTCTGGTTTTTATGTTGGACCTGGGGTGACACTCCGCTAAGCGTGTACTATTCTCTCCAAAGGTGCAGTGTGTCGCACGAATGCACATCGTACGGGAGCCAGGCAGTGGCATGAGAATTCTGATCGTTGAAGACGAATCCCGCATTGCCGACTTCCTTCAGCGCGGGCTGCGCGCCGAGGGACATACCTGTGTTGTGGCAAACGATGGTGAATCCGGATTATCGCTCGCTCTGGACGGCGATTTTGAGCTGTTGTTGCTGGACTTGATGCTACCCAGGATGCATGGCCATGAAGTGTGCCAGCAACTGCGTTTGAAAGGGCTAAAAACACCCATCATCATATTGACGGGAATGGACAGCCTGGATGACGTAGTGGCCGGCCTGCGCATGGGTGCCGACGATTACATGACCAAGCCATTTTCGTTTGTAGAATTGCTGGCGCGAATGGAAACGGTTATGCGCCGAAGCAAGGACTTTGCCAGCGAAGAGCCCGTTCTCAGAGCCGGTCCCCTGGCGTTTGACCGCCAGTCCCTGCGCTTCTCGGTGGATGGCAAGGAAATCAAAATGACGGCCAAGGAGTTGGCCATCATCGAGTTATTGATGAGCAAGCCGGGCACCTTGTTCAGCCGTGAGCGCATTCTCAGCAATGTCTGGGGCCTGAACATGGACCCGCTGACCAATGTGGTGGATGTCTACATCGGAAAACTGCGCAAAAAAATTGATCCGGACTCTGCCCGAATCACCATTGAAACCGTCCGCGGGCTGGGTTACCGGCTGAACACCACCCATTCTGCCGCACCAGCCAGTTGAATTGAGACAGCAATCACCTGATAAAGCAGCGTTTCCCCGGTTTGGCCCTTGGGTTCCGGCGCTCACGGTAATTTTCTGGGTGGCCCTGTCATCTTCCCTGCTGCCTGGCCCGGCTCAGGCCGAAATGGACCTGACGACCACAACCGGGACTATTCACGGGGAAGTACTGATATCGCACAAACTGGCTGCGCAGCGGATGCGCTTTCGCCTGTACCCCGGCTTCAAGCCCCTGCCGCCCCCGACCGGTCCCGAAAGTATGGACGATGAGCGAACAAATGTTGTCATCTATCTGAAATCCACGCCCCCTTTCAAGGCAGTCCCGGCAGGCGGCGAAGCGCCACAGATGAAACAAGTGGGTGAAACGTTCGTGCCGCATGTGCTACCGATCGTGCAAGGTACTACGGTCGATTTTCCGAACCAGGACCCGATATTTCACAACGTTTTCTCCCTGTCCGGCACAAAGTCCTTTGATCTGGGGCGCTACCCGAAAGGCGACTCCAGGTCAGTTACATTCGAGCAAACGGGGATCGTGCCGGTATTTTGTCATCTGCACTCCAACATGAGCGCCATCGTATTGGTACTGGACAACCCGTTCTTTTCCACGCCAAATGCGGAAGGCCGCTACCGCATCGAGGGGATTCCGCCGGGGACTTACACCATCGTTGGCTGGCACGAGCGCAGCCAACCGGTCGAGCAGCAGGTGGAGGTGTTAGCCGGCCAAGCTGTTGAACTCAACATCGTCATACCCATCACAGATGATGAACCCGCCGCGCCATAGCAAGGACCCAACAACTGCAAGCAGGCGCCGGCTTATCCGGGTGGTGGCCCTGCTGTGCGTCATAGGGAGCTCGCTGGCCATGGCCGGGGAGCAGGTATTGGTCGAAGGTATCCTTGATGCCGAGCTTCACAAATTCGATGAGTATTCGTTCTCGCCCTTCAGTAGCGATGGCGACATTTTCACCCTGGGCCAATTGCAACTCTGGTCAGCCTGGCAGATTTCCCCCAGCTTCCAGGCGTATGCCCTGGCAGAAATTGCCACGGTTGAGTCGGAAGGGAATCGCGCAACGGATTCGGAAATTCAGCAAGCTGCGCTGCGCTATTCCAGTAACCCGGGCAACTCGGGCAACCCTTCCGCGTTCTATTTCATTGAGGCCGGCAAAATCGTACCTCCCATAGCCACCGCTTCGGAGCGCCGTCTTTCCACCCAGAATCCATTGATAGGGCGGCCTGATCTGCTGTATGCGCAGTATCCGCTGGGCATCCAGTTGGCCGGGTCATCAGACTGGCTCGACTATCGTGCGGCGCTGGTCGACCTGCCCCCTATCGACCCGGAGTATTTGCCTTCCGACCCTGGTTCCGCACTTCGCCCGGATGTGGGGTTGGGTGTTACGCCGCTCGCGGGGGTGCGCCTGGGTGTTGCATACACCAAAGGGCCGTATCTGAGTAACAACGTGAATGCTGATCTCCCACCGGGGTCCGACTGGAAGGATTATGACCAACGCGTATGGGGTCTTGAATTTCAGTTCAGCCGCGGGTATGCGGAGCTCAACAGCGAGCTGGTTTTTACCCGCTATGACGTTCCATTCCAAACCGAAAGCACGGATGTGATGGGTTACTTCGTGGAGTTCAAGTACACCCTGACGCCACGATTTTACTGCGCG
>SHZL01000027.1 GCA_009692275.1 Lysobacterales bacterium
TTCTTGTCCTGCTGAGTCCAGTACCACGGGACGGAGTCGTATCCTCGCTTTGCCTCTGCTTTCGAACTGATCGAAAAATAGCAGCCATTCCGCGTTCCCCGGCTGGGGGCAGCGGACCTGGATCGGTCCGGTTAGCGGCCTAACATAGCGAATTTCGGCACGGTGAATAACCAGGTCACAAAGCATGCCGGCTTCCTTTGTACGCAGCCACAGCAGGCCCCAGCCAGCCAGAGTGAGCAGGGCGCTGAGACTGCCCCCAAAAGCGCTGCCCTTATCGTTAATATTGGGCGCCAGTGGCGCCACGAGGGTGAGACCCTGGTCTGACCAGGCGGACACTGTGAGTTGCATGGCCCGGCTCAGTGGAATTGACTGGCCCAGTTCAGCCTGCAGTGCAGTGCACTGCAGGTGAGCCTCGGTGGCTCGGCTAGCTGCAGCTCTTTTTTGCCCGGGTTGGTCGTTCAGGCTCACGTCTGGTCCGCGGTCAAGTGATGGCAGGTGGCATTGTAGCGGATCGCTTGATGCCACGGTGACGGGTGGGACGAAAGAGGCTAAAGTTCGGGTCAAATTAATAATTGGGGTGTAGTTTCCAACCAATGAAGGCAGTTCCCTCTTGGTAGAGCAGCGGCTTCCGCGCATGGCGGCCGCACTGGTTCCGCGCGAACTGACCAGTTGGAGCCTGAGTGCTGTTGCCCTCGGTGCGCTGGAGGGCGGATTGCTGGGTGTAATGGTGGAGCACCAATTTGCCGGTGTCGCTTCGCCGGGCGCGGTGCACCTCGCTGCCGCCGTCGTGACAGCAGCGCCTTCATTCACAAACCTTTCCAGTTTTCTGTTTGCCTCGCTCGCGGTCGGGCGGGACAAGCCGGCTTTGATAAGCCAACTGATGGGCATCATGGCAGTGTCCCTTGCGACCATGGCGTTGCCGGGTATCAACGCGGTTGGACTGGCAGTTTTTTGTCTCGCGACGGTAGTTGCCCGAACCGCCTGGACCGGCGTCCTGACCATTCGTGCCGCGGTCTGGCGAACCAACTACCACCGCGACTGGCGTGGCAGGGTTACCGCCCGGATCGTGCAGCTGTCTTCCCTGCTGGTAGGCGCATATTCCATGCTGATTGGCTTTCTGCTTGATTGGCGGGCGTGGACGTTTCGCCCGGCCTTCATCCTGGGCGCGGCCTGCGCGTTGGCAGCAGCCCAGGTTTATCGAAAGGCGCGGGTGCGGCGGCACCGGCGCTTGCTGACTGCTGAGCGGGAGGAAAAAACGTTGCAGGGACGCCGCTTGACCGTTTCCGTGCTTTTGTCCGTCTTGCGCAAGAACAAGGAATTCAGGCAGTACATGACAAGCATGATGATATTTGGCGGGGGCAACCTCATGCTGATTCCCATGCTGGTCGTCCTGTTAAGCGAACGTATGGACCTGCGCCAGTGGCAACAGGTAGTGATCACGTCGTCGCTGCCGCTGGTGGCCTTGTGCTTTTCGATTCCCTATTGGGCAAAGCTGCTCGACCGGCTGCACATTTTCAGCTACCGGGCGATACAGTGCTGGTATTTTGTTGGCTCAAGTGCGTTGTTTGCCCTGGCCCTCATCCTTGAAAGTACTGCCCTGCTATGGCCCGCGTCCATCATCCTCGGTGGTGCGTATGCGGGCGGCAACCTGGGTTGGAACCTGGGGCACGATGATTTCAGCAGCGATGGCACGGCCGCGCACTACATGGCCATTCACGTCACGCTGACCGGCCTGCGCGGAATGATCGTGCCTTTTGTCGGCGTGGGTTTCTACCAGTTCCTGGTGGCCAAGGCGCCACACTACGCTTCTTATGCGCTGTTGCTACCTTTGCTCCTTAACACCGCCGGGTCAATCTCATTCGTGCTCATCCACATGCAGCGCAAGCAACGGTTGGCGGGCGAACATTCCGCTCAGGAATAATTGGTCCACAAGATAACCAGCCAGCACAGCCCGATCAACACGAGGCACAAGAACACGGCCGCGGAGCCCATGTCCTTGGCGCGGCCGGAAAGTTCGTTACGCTCTGTGCCGATGCGATCGACCACGGTTTCAATTGCGCTGTTGAGCAACTCGACAATGAGCAACAGGAACGGTGGAACGACCAGCAGCAGCCACTGCTGGGGGTCGCGGGCCACAAAAAAAGCTGCTGCAAACAGCACCGCCAACAGAGTCGCATTCTGACGGAATGCAGCCTCGTTAACCCAGCAGGCCTTCAAGCCGCGCATGGAATGGCCGGTAGCCGCGATGATGCGGCGCAGACCGGAGTTACCGGGTTCCATCGGTGCTTGCGGCTTTCTGGTACAGACCGTCGAACAGCACGGTCCAGGTTTCGCCATCGCGGCTTGCATCCCACAACTGGCGCACACTGCCGCCCGGGTTCGGGGCCCAGCTTATCCTGTGGGTGGTCATTTCATTCCCGTCAGGCGCGGGGCGTTGGCCCTGCAGGACCATGCTCCCATCCTGCAGTCCGCCGTCCAGTTGCAGCAAGGTCCCGCTATCGTCTATCCAGGTCTGGTGCCATTTGTCGGTGGCCTGGTCATAGATATTGAAACTGGTACCCGTGGTGCCCCCGGCTCCCTGCCGATTTTCCTGCAAGGCGCAGTCATTCAGGATGGGGTGGATGGAGTTGGTACCAGCCGGCTGCCCACTTGAGGTCACGGTCCAGTTTCCGATCCAGAAATCGAACTGGTGGTAGTTCGCGGTGCTGCACGGCTGCGGCGGCACGGGTTTTGCCGTCTCGTCATTTTGTGCCATTGCAGGTAATGAAAAAACCAGTGCAGGTAGTGAAAAATACTGGGCCAGGGTCCATAGCATTCTCATTGAGTTCTCCACGAATCAGTGGCTACCCCGCCCAAAGTGGTGAAATACGGATACATGCTATCATCGACGGCTGCCTGTTTGTTGTCGAGCCCGGAATATATGCCCGCTAATCGATCAAGTGAAAAGCCCCTGCGACCGGGCGAAAAAGACCCGGTACCGTTTTGTTCGTATAGCGGCTTGCCTGACTTTCCAGCCATCCGGATTGAGGGTGTACTGCCCATGATGCAGTCGCTTGTGGCCCGGTATCGCACAGGGGTGGAACAGCTCCTCGCGCAGGAATCTGCCCCGGACTGGTCATTTGTTGAAGCGGAGATCGAGTGGGCCGATGCCATCGACCGGGCATGGTCACCCATTTCTCACCTCAATGCAGTTGCCGACGCACCGAATTTGCGCGAAGTCTACAACGCGGGACTGGATCTGCTCACCAGTCATCAAACCTGGCGATCGCAGCACCGGGGTATCTACCAGGCCTACCAGGGTTTGCGCTGCTCGGAATCATTCCAGCACCTGTCCCCGCAGCAGCAGCGCATCATTAATCTTGAACTGCGCGATTTTCACCTCGCAGGAGTTGATCTTGAAGATGCTGCACGCGAGGACTACCGCGATATCGTATTGCGGCTGAGCAAACTGGGCGCGCAGTTCCAGGAAAACGTACTCGATGCAACCAATGCCTGGAGCCAACATTTCGAAGCCGAAACGGCGCTGGCGGGATTGCCGGCCGCCGAGATGCGCTTGCTGGCTGAAAACGCCCGCGCACGGGAAAAGAGTGGCTGGTTGGTGGATCTCAGCTACCCTGCAGTCGCTGCAATATTGACCTATGCCCATGACCGCAGCTTGCGGCAGCAGGTTTACACCGCTTACGTCACGCGCGCATCCGATCAGGGGCCGAACGCAGGCCAGCGGGACAACACCCCGGTGATTTGGGAAATTCTGGCCTTGCGGCACCGCCTGGCGCTCTTGCTCGGCTACGCGAACTACGTCGAGTACGCGCTGGCGACGCGCATGGCGGACCGGCCGGAAACCGTGCTGGTGTTTCTCCATGACCTGCTCGGCCAGGCTCTGCCTGCCGCCACCAGGCAACTCGATATACTGACCGGGTTTGCTGTCAGCAGGGGCGCAGAATCGCCGCTGCAGCCCTGGGACATGAGTTTCTGGGCCGAGCGGTACCGCCAGGCGGAACTTGGTTTATCCGACGAGTTGCTCAGGCCCTATTTTTCCCGGCACGGGATGATTGCTGCACTGTTTCACATTACCGGGCGTGTTTTTGGCATCAGCCTTGAGCGCGACGGGCAGGTGCCGGTGTGGCATGAGGACGTGTGCTTTTTCTGGCTGCACGATGCGGACGGGCAGCGCTGCGCGGGCATGTTCATGGACCTTTTCGCCCGCCAGAACAAACGGGGCGGAGCCTGGATGGACGTGGCACGTTCGCGCCGCCGTGTTGCTAAAGGCATACAGCTACCGGTGGCCTATCTCAATTGCAATTTCCCGCCTCCGACCGAGGGCCATCCCAGCCTGCTCACACACGACGACGTGCAAACGCTGTTCCATGAGTTTGGGCATTGCCTGCACCACATGCTGACCGAAGTCGATTGGCCGCAAATCAATGGCATTCACAACGTGGAGTGGGATGCGGTGGAATTGCCCAGCCAGTTGCTCGAAAACTGGTGTTGGGAAGAGCACCTGCTGGATGGGTTCGCGCGGCATTACGAGACGGGCGAGCCACTGCCGGGCGAGGTAAAACAACGCCTGTTGCGTTCGCAGCATTTTCACAAGGCCCTGGTGATGATACGTCAGCTCGAATATGCCCTGTGTGATCTGCGGCTGCACCTGGAATACGCACCTGATGCGCCACGCGATCCGCTGGAGGTATTGCGCGAAGTGCGCAAGCAGTGTTCCGTGGCCGCCACACCGGACTGGAACCGCTTTCTGAACAGCTTCAGCCACATTTTTGGCGGTGGTTACGCGGCCGGTTACTATAGTTACCTGTGGGCAGAACAGCTGGCGGCTGATGCCTGGGAACGTTTCCTGGGCGAAGGGCCGTTTAACCAGGAAACGGGGCTTTCCCTGCGTAGGGAAATTTATGCTGCCGGGGCGTCACGCCCTGCGATGGAGTCATTTACGGCCTTTCGCGGGCGCCCGCCCGAGCCGGGACCGCTGCTGCGAAGTTATGGCCTTGAGCAATGAAACCCGGGAAATCGAGATACGCATATGCTGAAAATCGCCTCGTGGAACGTAAACTCGCTCAACGTCCGCCTGCCTCACGTGCTGGCGTGGACAGATGGTGCGCGGCCGGACATTCTTGCCCTGCAGGAAACCAAGCTACTCAATGAGCGTTTTCCGACTGATGAGCTGGCCGCGGCAGGCTACCACAGCGTGTGCTCCGGGCAGGCGACATACAACGGGGTGGCAATCCTGAGCCGCGAGCCGGCTGCAGAGATTATCACCGACATCCCCGGCCTGAATGACCCGCAAAGACGCATCCTCGCTGCGACATTTCCCACGGCGCTAGGTGTCTTGCGTGTCGTTGACCTTTACGTCGTCAATGGCAGCGAGGTGGGTTCAGACAAATTTGCCTACAAGCTGGATTGGCTGGCAAAAGTGACTGATTGGCTGGCTGGCGAGGCCAGGCAGTATGAAAACCTGGTGGTACTCGGTGATTTCAATATTGCACCCGATGACCGGGACGTGCATGACCCGGAACAGTGGAAGGAAAAGATCCTCTGCAGTACTCCGGAGCGGAATGCGTTGCAGCGCTTTTTCGAACTCGGCCTGAAAGATACGTTCCGCCTGTTCGGGCAGGCCGAAAACGTCTACAGCTGGTGGGACTACCGCATGAACGCATTTCGCCGCAAACTGGGTCTGCGCATAGATCTTGTGCTGGCATCAGGACGCATGGCTGAACGGTGCACGGCGAGCTACGTGGATATGGAACCCCGCCGGCAGGAAAGGCCTTCCGACCATGCCCCTGTAGTGGCTGAATTCGCTACCTGAACTCCGGCTGGGGGGCGTTGCGCGGAAAATTTCGACCAATGGCAGCCTATCCTGTTGAAAATGATATATCCTTATACGGCTGCGGTTTACTTACTTGAGGAGAGGAATTATGAAATTCAGAATTTTGGTGTTGATGGGTTTAGTTGCTTGCATGCTCGTTTTGGGCGGATGCAACCGGGGTGAAGAGCAGGCGGAGGCAACCGCAGAAGCCGTGAATGACGCGGAAGCAGGGGCTGCTGCTGCCGTAGTTGAGGAAGAAGTGGCCGCAGAGACTGCTGTGGAGGCGGCTGATGACGCAACGGCAGAAGCTGCAGATGAAATAGCCGGTGAAATGGCCGATGAAATGGATGAAGAAGCAGCCGATGAAATGGCAGCTGACATGGCTGAAGGAGAGGTTGCTGAGGTGGCCGATAATCTGAACCAGGAAGTTGCGACCGATGCGGCCGCAGACATGGTCAGCGATGCCGCGGACATGGCCGCTGACGCAGCAGCTGAAGCGAAAGACACCATGAACGCCGGGATGCAGGAGCAAATGGACAAGGCTGAGGACACGGCCGAAGAAACAGCGGAAGAGAAGCAACGCTGAGCACGGCTTCTAAAAAGACTTGAAAAAAGCGGGCTTTAAGCCCGCTTTTTTTTGCTTAGTACCGTGGTACGCTGGAGTCGATTTCCACTGACCAGGCCTCTATCCCGCCGGTTACGTTATGCACGCGGGTAAAACCCTGCTTCCTGAAATGCTCGGCGGCGTTGCGGCTGGACTTCCCCGTGTGGCACATGAACGCGAGCTCCGTATCCTTGGGCATCCGTGCCAGCTTGTCCAGCATCTCCCGGTCAAGCACCAGCGCCTCAGCCAATGATGCCTTGGCGCGATCTTGCGGCCCGCGCACATCAATCAGCATGATCCGGCCGGAAGGCAAACGCTCTGACAGTTCTTTCACTGATATTTCCCGCACCGGCAGGGGAGAGGCGGGCAAGTCGATGGAAAGACCTTCGCCCGCCAAAGACTTGACCCAGTCTATGCGTGCACCTTTCGCGCGCTGTGCGGTTGCCAGGTCCATCAGTACCGTGATGCCGTTGGATTGCGCGGCAATCTCCTCACCCGTTGCCGGCGCCAGCCTGAACTGGGATTCCCAGTTGGCATCAACCTCGAAATGCAGTGCAATGCCTTCATGCCCCTGCAGGGATTCGCGAATTTGCGCGGCTGCCGCATCCGTCAGGGTAATCTCCGGTGGCGTGCGGTCAGGCTCGGCCAAACCAAGGGCCTGGTGCAATTCACCGGAATTGAGCATGCCCAGCACGATGTCGCACCCGCCGATCAATTCCCCGTCAATGTACAGTTGGGGAATGGTGGGCCAGTTGCTGTAAACCTTTATGCCTTCGCGAATTTCCTCATCTTCCAGCACGTTGACCGTGGAATAGTCCGGCCACACGCTGTTCAGCGCGGCTACAGTCCGGGCCGAAAATCCGCACAAAGGCTGCTCGGGCGTGCCTTTCATGAACAGGACCACCCTGTTGCCTTTCACGTGGTTCTCGATTTTTTCCCGGGTGGTATCATTCAAACTCATGGTTTGCTCTCCTTGGGGCAGAATCCGCCGGCTGGGCCTGGGTGCCGGATGCGGTACCAGCCACAGCGACTAATATGAGGCTTTTGCCAGACGAATCAAGTTTCATCAGCGCTTTTGTCATTGCCGCAGGAGGCCGGCCAGGGGTTCTGCCAGCAAGCTGCGACCGCCCTCATCGTGCAGGATCGTGCCTGGAAACGAGACGGTCTTGCCTCCCAGGCCGCGCTGGCGGATGGCCTGCTGGATGTCATTCAAGCCCTGTGGCCTCAGGGGGTAGTAGTTTTCCTGCCGGCCATCGATAACCACGCTGACGCAGATAGTCCCCAGGTCCGCGAAACTGTGTTCTGTGACTTCGGCGCAGTGAGGACGCGCCGCACGGGTGCTGGTTTCAATGAAATAGGACCCCGGCAGTGCCTCTTGCGGCAGGCCGGGACGAAAAAACTCGAGCGGCACCCCGTGTGCTGCAAGCGTGGTGAGGTGCTGGCGCAATACCCGGGTCCAGTCAGCGTAAGCCCCGGCCAGCTTTCCCCGGTAACTGTCCACGTGCATTCCACTACCGGACTGCGACCAGTGGTCAAAAGTCTGGAAATCCGCCTGTACTGCGCCGCCACGCCAGGTGAATACCTGGCCACTTTCGACTTCCACCACGCATTCTTCTTTTTGCTCGCTCAGCGCGGCATCCAGCAGTTCCCATAACGGCAAAAAGCCGAAATGTTCCAACTGCAAGCGGAACATGGCGTTCAGGTCCATGAGGGTCATGAATCGGGCGTGGTTGATCCTGACGGCAAAGGCTGATTCCAGCCACCTGGCGGTATGCGCGGAGACTTGTCCCGTCTCCAGGAACGTATCTTCCATGGCGGCTCCCAACTCCGCCAACCGTGTTGCATCAGCGCTGACTGTCATGGGCAATAATTGCAATATGCCCAGCGGGATTGCATCTTCAGGCTGCAGCGCCGCTAGCGGAATCGTATTGTGCCGCGCACCGAGGCTGATCCGGACCGGACCGCCAGCGGAAGAATTGCCCGCAGACACCAGCACGTGCTCCAGTGCCGTACACACAGGGTAGCCGGGCCGCAGCACTTGGGTCTGGTCAAACAAGGCTCCGGCCGTGGCGAGACTGCACTGCGCAAAACCCGGCAGCAAGCCTTCCAGGTCCGCTGCCAGGTGCGCCAGCATCTGAACGGCCTCGCTTTCACCCAGCAGGCGCGGTCGTGCAGCACTGCTGCCGTGATAACGCGTCGCATCAGTTTCTATGGCGACGAAAAAATGGCGGAAATTCGATTGCAACATACTGATCTTGTAGTGTGTTCCGGTCGCCATTGCAAGTGATCAAGCTCCGTCAGAGCGTGGGATGAAGCAATCAATCCAACAACTGGAATTGCCGGATGTAATTGGCGCGTGCAGACTCGTTTTAGTTGCTACTTGGGCCGTGGCCAGCGCAACTGGATGGCGAGGTGAAAGGATGAAAGCATTGCTCGGCACGAGTGCAGCGCTGGAATTGGGCGCCGGTTTGGCCGTGCTCCTTTTCCCGGAGGTTTTTGTTGACCTGCTGCTACGTGGCACGCTGGACGGACTGGCAGCGCTGACGGTGGCGCGCATTGCCGGAGCCGCGTTAACTGCGCTGGCTGTTGCCTGCTGGCTCGCACGCAATGACCCGGGCAGTGCAGCAGCGCGGGGATTGACCCTGGCGATGGTGCTGTACAATCTGGGTGCGGTTGTGGTTCTTGGTTATGCGGGAATGCAATCCCAGGTCGTTGGCATATTGCCGTGGCCGGCTGTGATTATTCATCTGGTGATGACCGTTTGGTGTGTACTGGCGCTGATCAGAAAGCCGGTGTAGTAAGTACAGGCATGGGAGCTACAATGGGCGGTTACAACCAGGCAACAGGAGAAAGGTCGTGTCCAAGATCATAGAAAGATCAAAAATTGGTTCGGACGGCAGGCCGCTGCCGGTATTACCACCGGTACGCGATGCACGTGTCTGGGCGCGCATGGTTCGCGTGATGTTCTACACCCCGGGGTTCCTGGCCCTGTTACTGCTCAAGACCGGCGAACCAACTGCTTTTGGCATAACGGTCGAGTTGCTGACACTCGCCTCCGCCGCAGCGGTGGTGGCAGGATTGTTCATTGGCAGCCAGTCCATGGTCGAAGGGTCGGATGTTTCGTCCCGGGTCGGGTTGTGGAGTGGTGCGCTGGTGCTTGAACTGCTGGCTGTAGTGCCCTTTTTGGCCGCCGTTCCGCCCTTGTTCCATGAACTGGCCAGCAGTGCCCTGCTGCATGCCCGGGCGCCTAACTCGATCGGTATAGCTTTGGGTGTTTCAGAGCTGCTGCCGGCAGTTGCTGTCCTGCCCTTCATGCTGTACCAGCTTTGCGGCTTCGGCACTTTGCATTTTGTGGTTAAACCGTGGCTGAGCTGGATCATCAATATCGCCATTCTTGGGCTTATTATCGCCACGACAGTGAGCAACCGCCATGGCGAATATGACGACGAGAAACACTACGCTGGAGTGCTGGTAGTGCTCATGGCGCTGGCAGTGGCTTACGGTGTAATGAAGCTGAAACAGCTGCAGCGCGATTACGAAGCTCGCGTGCCGGCCGCCTAATCCAAGAAATAGTCAGAACAGGGAGAAGGACGAGCCTTTGCCCCCACTGCTGCCAGGCCCGCGCCGGCGCCGCCGACGCATCCTGGAGTGCAGTTGCCGACGGCGCTCTTCCAGCCAGGCTGAACGTTCTGCGCCCGGGGGTGCCCCGCCACTCTGGCTGGCCTCCGCCGCGCGGAATACGCAAAAATCACGGTAGGCGTGAATTTCATGCTCCATTTCTTCCGTCACCATGTCGATCATGATGGCGTCGTCCAGGAAGCCCAGCCCCGGGATATTGTCCGGAATTAAATCTTCCGGTTCAGAGAAATACGACAGGGCTAGTAGCGCCCGTGACCGGTCCTCCTCCTCCAGTGCCCAACCCTCGTCGACCAACATGCCGATCATGGTTTCAAGCCGGTGCATGCGCTCACGGATGAAATCCGATGTCTCGGAATGCCACACCTCGTAGAGCAACTTGCGGGCATTGTCGATAATCTCGGATTCCGGCAAGTGGGCGGAAGCCTCGCGTGAGCGGACCATGACTTCGCGGAAGTGATCCAGGTCGGAATCGCTGAGTTCGAAAGTGATCTTCATGGGCATTTTTCTATTTCCTTTAGCGATAACAAGTAATCTGTTGCGCAAGACCCGTATCGGTGTTTTTCATTGCTGCTCCCGGGTACGCGAAGTTGCGGAGCGGAACTGCCCGGGTTTGCCGGGCACGGTATAGAGGTAGCCCTCGTGCTTGAAGTCCAGGTAGCCGTCCTCGGCCGTATGAACGCGGCCTTGCAGGGCAAATGGCAGGCTGGCGATTTTGCCGCTTTGCAGGTCCGCCAGTTGCCCGCGGGCGTTTTCGCCAGGCAGCTTGTCCAGGGTGATTGTTTCCGTCGTGTTCGGATCTATGTTCAGGCTGTAAGGGCCTGAATAACGGGAAAACTCCGAGCCCTTGGAGCTTATGGTGATATCCACGGAATCAATAGCCATCGCGACTTCGTTGATGTTGCGCACATCAAAACCGGCGACCAGGGCCTGATCCGTCATCGTGACGGATGCAATGCTGACGAAGGGAGGGTTGCCCCTGATCTTGTTGGGTGCGCAAGCGCTGCAGAGCACGAGACCGACGAGCATAAGGGTGTACAGACGTAATTTCATGAATTCCATAGATGGCACCTGACAATGTGTTTTCCACCGGTTGCGGTGGCCGTGGCAAGGAAATTATCGTGAGGATGTGTGATCTTACAATGCTCCATGACATGCGGACAACGATTATGAAACGGGCAGCCGGAGATCGGGTGCAAGGCTGATGGTGGTGTGCCCGCTGGTAGCGCCGACAACTCAGCGTTGCCGGGTTTGCATACCGCATCCAGCAAGGTCCGGGTGTAGGGATGGGCCGGGTTGTGTAACAACGCATCGACAGGTCCGCATTCCACCAACTCTCCCGCGTACATGACGCCCACTTCCGTGGCGAGTTGCTGCACCACCGCGAGGTTGTGGGAAATGAACAGGAAAGCGAGCCCGTTCTCCTTTTGCACGGTGCGCAAGAGCGTAAGCATGCGTGCCTGCACGGAAACATCCAGTGACGACATGGGTTCATCGGCGATGATCAGGGACGGTTCCGCCAGCAAGGCCCGCGCGAGGGCAACGCGCTGATGCTGACCACCGGAAAGCTCATGGGGATAACGCGGCAGGATATCTGCCAACAGGTCCACCTGCTCCAGCACCTGTTCGACGCGGGCGCGATGCCCGGCAGGGTTGCCAATACGGTAATGCAGCAGGGGCTCAAGCAAAGTTTGCCAAATGCTTCGACGGGGGCTGAGGGATGCCAGTGGATCCTGAAACAGGTATTGAATCTCACGCCTGGCCTGGCGCAAACGCGAAGCATCGGCGTGGCTGAGGTCAAAATCCCGGTAATGCACTGATCCGGAATCCGGCTTCACGAGGCGGATGATGGCCCGGGCCAGCGAGGTCTTGCCACAACCGGATTCTCCGACCAGGCCGAACACACGGCCGCTGTGCAGATCAAGACTCACGCCGCGAACGGCCTGCAGGCGTTCCTGGCTGAAGCCGGGAAACCGGCGCACCGCGTAGCTTACGGTCAGTTCGCGTATGCGCATCAAAGGGGAATCAGGGTTCATGCCGTGACGGAACCGATGGGGTGAACCAGAGGATGATGGCAGGCGTGACGGTGTACAGCTGCTGGCATTGCTGGATCTGCGCCATGTAGAACCGGCACTTGTGATCGGCAAAGATCATCTGCGCGCTCGCAGCGCTTGCTGAAGGAACAGCCCGGCGGGCGCTGCCCGGGGGCCGGCACCGATCCGGGTATGCCCTTTACCGGCTCAACCTGTCCAGGCGACAGCCGTGGCATCGCTGCCAACAGCCCGGCAGTGTAGGGATGACGCGGGTATTGCATCAGTGCGCGCGTCGGGCCTTCTTCGCTGATTCGTCCGCAATACATCACCATGGCGCGGTCGCAGATTGCCTCAACAATAGCCAGATCGTGCGTAATCAACAGCACGGCCGTGCCTGACCGCCTTGCCAGATCGCGAAGCAAATGCAGGATCTGGGCCTGCGTTGTCACGTCCAGGGCCGTCGTTGGCTCGTCAGCAACGAGCACCTGCGGGTGGCATACCATGGCCATGGCAATCAGGATGCGCTGACGTATGCCGCCGGACAGTTCGTGCGGATAGCAGCGCATGACGCGGGCGCAGTCGGCAAAACCGACGGAAGCCAGCATGTCGGCGGCAGCGGTGCGTGCCTGCCGGCGATTGAACTGCCGGTGACGCCGGATCACCTCCTGCAACTGGTTGCCAACGGAAAATACCGGGTCCAGCGCGGTCTGAGGTTCCTGGAATACCATTGAGATCCGGCTCCCGCGGATACGCCGCCAACCCCTTTCGTCCAACTGCGCAAGATCAAGATCACCCAGTCGCATGGCGGTGCTGCTGACCTGGCCGGATGGCCCCGGCGCTATGCCCAGCAGGGCAGCTCCAGTCATTGATTTCCCACAACCCGACTCGCCCACCAGGCCCAGTATTTCCCCGGCCCTGAGTTCAAGGCTTACTCCATCGACTACCGCCAGCCTGCCCTGCCGGGATGGAAGCGTCACGCGCAAGTCCTGCACTGCAAGGACCGGGTCTTCCGCGGTGGGGCTCATGCCGAACCCTGCCTTGGATCGAGCGCATCCTGTAATGCATCGATCATGAGGTTGAAGCCCAGCAAGAGCAGCAGCAGGGGAATGGCGGCGGCAAGATGATTGTTGAACTGGCTGACCAGTACTTCCTGTGTGCTCTCCGCCAGCATCAGTCCCCAACTGACCCCATCCTGCACCCCCAGGCCGAGGAAACTGAGGATGACTTCGGTTTTGATGGCGGCAACAAATACCATGGCGGCCTGCGCCAGCAGGATGTGGCCGGTATTGGGCAAAACGTGCCGCAGCAGGACCAGGTGAGGCGGCAAGCCAATGGCCAGCGCCGACTGGACGAAGTCACGGTTCTTGAGCCGCATCACTTCAGCTCGCACCAAGCGACTGGTGGTAGTCCAGAAAGTGGCTACCATGGCGATCTGCATGGCCCAGGCGCTGGCCTGGAAAGCGAATGCCACGGCGGCGGCAAACAGGTAAAACGGAATGGAGTCGAGCACCCCGGTGATGAACACCACCCCGTCATCGGCCCAGGTGTCAGCACACCAGCCGGATATCGCCCCGCACACAGACCCCAGCAAGGTGGAAGTCAAAGCTACCAGCAGGCCGATTTCAAATGCAATGCGCACACTGTAAATCGCCCGCTGGAAAATATCCTGGCCGAGCTGATTGGTGCCAAACCAGTGCTCACTACTGGCGGACTCCCAGCGTTCGCCTGAAACCAAAGACCACTCCTGACCTGCCCATCCGAGGGCAACGGAAAGCGCGATCAGGCCATACAGGCTGACCAGGGCAAATCCCGCCAGCCCGGCGCGGTTGGCGCGCAACTTCTGCCACACCCGGTGGGTAGGTTCAAAGCCTGGCATTCATGCCACTCTCGGATCCGCCAACCGGTACGCCAGGTCGGCCAGTGTTTGCATCACGACAAACAGGACAGCGGTCAGGGCCACGACTGCTTGCAGTACGGGCTGGTCGCCATTGGTCGTCGCGTCAAAGCTCACTTTGCCGATACCGGGAATGCCAAAAAAGGTTTCCAGCACCAGGCTGCCGGTGACGATAACCAGGGGGATGGAAAACAGCACCCGGGTAAGCACCGCGGGGAGGCTGTTTTTCAGCACATGCCGGCCCATGATCTGCGCCGGTGAGGCGCCAAATGCCCTGACCGTTCGAATGTGTTCTCGACCCAGTTCCTCGACGAAAACCGCGCGAAAAAATCGCGTGTTATAGCCCAGGGTAATAAACACCAGTGACAGGGTGGGAACCGTCACGTAGTAAAGATAGCTGGGCAGGTCGGTCACTTGCCAGCCCCTCGCCGGAAACAGGTTCAAGCCCTGCGGCGTGCACAACAGGACCTGCAGGACGATGACAATAATGAGAAAGCTGATGCTCATGCCGGTGGCGGAAACACCCGAGATCAAGCGGTCCAGCCGCCGGTTGCGATGCCATGCGGCGAGCATGCCCAGTCCGGCGCCAAGCAGGTTGCCGATGATGAAACCCGGCAGCATCAAGGCCAGGGTTATGGGCAGGGAGCGCCACAGCAGGTCGATGACCTTTTCACCATTGGAGTTGGACGCACCCAGTTGCAGGGTAAACAGGTCGTGCAGGTAGTCGATGTAGCGGCTGGTGAAAGCGCGGTCGTAGCCCAGTTGCTGGTGGATTTCCTGGATCTGCGCGGCAGTAGCGTTCTTGCCCAACAGGTTGTAGGTTTGATCCGGTCCGAAATAGACCATCAACAGGAAACTGACCAGGGTAACACCAAGTATCAGCAGCAGGCCGTGTGCCAGCTTACGCAGCAGAAAGGCCACTAGGAACCCGTCCTGCCGGGGCTGGCGAAGCGAAAGAAGAATCCGCCGACAAACTCCACATCGGGCAGCATGGTGACGTGGCGGTTCCACAAGAGCACCAGGGTGCGGGAAATGCCGCTGATGGTTACGCAATCATCGATCAGGATCTGGTTCATCTGGCGGTACAGTTCCGTGCGCTCCGGCGATGCGCTCATGCTGGAGGAGTCGCGGTAGAGGCGGTTGAACTGGGCGTTGTCGTAATTGGCGGAATTGGCACCCGGTGATGCATTGGGGCCATAAAACAACTGCATGATGTTTTCGGTGTCCGGATAGTCCATCACCCAGGATGAGGTTGCCAACATCACTTCACGGTTGATAAACGCCCTGGAATAGTCACCGTAGCTGGCGAACGTGAGTGGGTGAATCTTCTCCGACGGGTAGTTGATACCAGCCAGGAAGCTGCGGAATTGTTCAAACATCTGGCGCTCGGTAACCGAGCTTACAAAGCCGTATTCCAATACCGGGAGGTTTTCCGGCTTCCAGCCGGATTCACTGAGCAAGCGGTTTGCTGCAACCGTATCGCGGCGTATGGAGTCGGGGTCCTGCTCAGCGTCGTACTCAAGGGCTGATGGAGGAATGACTCCGGGAAACACCCGCCCGATGTCCGAGTAGAAAATCTCGTTGCGTTTTTCCCAGTCGAAAGACTTGATCACAGCGCAGCGCAAGGCATGATTGCGGGCGGCCTGTTCTGCATCGGGATGGTAGCCAACGCGCGGGTCTGCCATGTTGAAATCGGTGTGCACAAAACCGGACTCCAGATTGGCCAGCAGGTTGTAGTCGGCAGCCAGGTCATCTGCAAGCAGGGGAGGGGCACGGCTTTTGAGCACCCGGCCAAACTGGCTGACCGGCACTTTTACAAAATCCAGTTGCCCGGCCAGGAAGGTATTCCAGCGTGCCGCATCCTCGGCGATGAACTCGATCTCGATGCGGTCCGCCAGTGGAGGGGTCAGGCCTTGCAGCCGCTCCAATCCGTAAGCGCGCTGGCTTGAAGGATCATAGCCTTCGGCAGCGAGGTCGATGGGCTCGGCGCGGAAACCTGGGTTGCGCAGCAGGCTGGCGCCCGCACTGTCAAAGCGCTGCAGGCGGTAAGGCCCGGAACCCACTGGATGGATTGCCAGCTCCCGGCCATACTTCGCCACTGCTTCAGCCGGGACAAC
>SHZL01000028.1 GCA_009692275.1 Lysobacterales bacterium
ATTCAACGTATCCACCGCCTGTGCATTCGTGGTTGCGGCTGCCGGGGGGCGGGTGGCCAAACACGGTAACCGGTCGATGTCGTCAAAGTCCGGCAGTGCGGATGTGCTGGAAGCCCTGGGTGTCAACCTTGATCTTTCACCGGCGCGGGTGGCTGCTTGCATTGAGGAAATCAACATCGGTTTCTTATATGCACCGGCCCACCACAGCGCTGCGCGGTTTGCCGCCGCCCCGCGCAAAGAACTGGGCACGCGCACATTGTTTAATCTGCTCGGCCCGCTCACCAATCCTGCCGGGGCTCCCCACCAGTTACTGGGCGTGTTTGCCGAGCGCTGGGTAGAGCCATTGGCCAAGGTGCTGCACCGCTTGGGTAGTAAACACGTGCTGGTGGTGCATTCCGCGGACGGGCTGGATGAACTGAGCATCAGCGCTCCAAGCTTTGTCGCTGAACTGCTGGAAGGGCAGGTGCACACTTTTGTGTTCCAGCCGGAAGATGCGGGTATCAAGCGCCAGCCGCTGGACTCGGTGCGGGTGGATGGCCCGGAGGAATCCGCGCACATGATCCGCGCGATTTTTGCCGGGCAAAGTGGCCCGGCAGCAGACCTGGTTGCGCTTAATTCCGGTGCAGCGCTGTATGCGGCCGACGTGGCCTCGTCCATACGCGAAGGTGTCGAAATGGCGCGCACAGTGCTGGCCAGCGGCGCCGCGGAGGATACCCTGCAGCACCTGGTCGAGCGCACCGCATGAGCGATATTCTGCAGAAGATCCTGGCCACGAAGGCCGCGGAAGTAGCCGCTGGCAGGCAGGTCTGCTCACTACCGGAACTGGTCGCGCAATCTGCGGATATGCCGCCGCCACGCGGGTTTACCCGGCGCGTACTGTCCATCGCCGCCCAGGGCGCTGCGGTCATTGCTGAAGTCAAAAAAGCCTCGCCCAGCGCCGGCGTGATACGGGCGGATTTTCACCCGGATGCCATTGCGCGGAGCTACCAGGCCGGGGGCGCGGCTTGTTTGTCCGTGCTCACCGACACCCCCTGGTTCCGGGGCGCAAAAGAGTACCTGCAACAGGCACGGGATGCGTGCGATTTGCCGGTGTTGCGTAAGGACTTCATCATTGACCCATGGCAAGTGCACGAGTCCCGTGTGATCGGAGCGGACTGCATCCTGCTGATCGTAGCTGCGCTGGGATTTGAGCAACTGCTGGAACTCGATGGCCTCGCGCGGGAAATCGGGCTGGATGTGCTGGTTGAAGTCCACGATGAGGAAGAGCTGGAAAGCGCGCTGGCTACCGGTGCTGCACTGGTCGGTGTCAACAATCGGAACCTGCGCACGTTCCGCACTGATCTTGGAATCAGCCGCCGCTTGCGCGGGAGTATTCCTGATTCACGTATCATGGTCACGGAAAGCGGTATTAACAGCCGCGAGGATGTGCAAAGCATGCTGGCAGCCAATGTCCGGGCGTTCCTCGTCGGTGAAGCCTGCATGCGGGCAGAGCATCCGGGCCAGGCGCTTGAAGCCATGTTTCGCCCATAGTTGTAAGGAGTTTCCTGATGCTTTTTATCACCCGTCGACAGTCGCTGAAGATCCTGGCCTGCTTGCTGGTTCTGGCATGCGGACCAGCCTGGGCTATGGGCCTTCCGGCAAATACCCAGTGGAAAGACCCTTCCTCGGTTCGCCTTGAAGTAAATTTTCCAGGCCAGGGCTATCACGCCAGTTGGGATTTGTTCCGCTGTACCTGTGGTGACCTGCTGGTTCGCTCGGAGCTGAGCGCGCCTGGTGAGGTGGTGCGGGGCGAAATCGTGCTGGTGGCGAACCGCGCGGTGCTGATGCGCGGCTACGATCCCGAACATGCCGGGGATATTTCATTCGATGCGCCCGGACTCATGATGCAGTTGGCGTTGCGCCTGCTGGAGCGAGCCGCGCCCGCAGGTCCGGCCGTGATCGCCAAAGAAACGGAGGTGGCGGTCGAAGACAAGGTCAATTTCATTAATCTCGATACAGGATCGGCTGCCGGTACTTTCCCGGCTCCCTGGAGTGTCAGCGGCTCCATCTGGCCGCAGAACGACACGGAGCGGCGATTCGATCTGCGGTTCAGGTTCTCGGTGGCCGACCCGGCAGGAGGGGAAGTACAGGAAGGAGAAATGCGCCTGTCCGGCATTGCGCAGTATGCCCCCGGTGAATTTCCGCTGGCAGCGAGCGCTGAGCTCAGTGGCTGGGATTTATCCTGGCGTGATGAAGAGGACCCCGCAGCCGCCAAGGCAAAAAAGCTCACGACCCTTGAGCAATTGCGCGCGGTATTGAAAGAGGACTAGATGCGGTACGCGAGGGTTTTCATGATGCCGGAAGTCAATGCCATCGCACTGCGAATGACCTGAGGTAACTCCCTTCCGCCGGCGCTTTCAGCCATGTGCGCGTGGCGCGCTTCGTCTGCTTTCATCTGGTCGAGAATGGCCCGGCTGCGCGTGTCTTCCTGCGGTAGACGTTCCAGGTGCTCCTGCAGGTGCGCCTCGACCTGGTTCTCGGTTTCCCGCACAAAACCCAGGCTCCAGCTATCACCGGCAAGGCCGGCCATGGCGCCAATGGCGAATGAGCCTGCATACCACAGGGGATTGAGCAAACTGGTGTGGTTGTCCAGTTGGCGCAGGCGGGTCTCACACCAGGACAGGTGATCAATTTCTTCGTCTGCGGCCTGTTGCATGGCAATACGGACCTTGTCCTGCCGGGCCGTGGCCGCCTGGCCGGCATACAGTGCCTGGGCGCATATCTCGCCGGCGTGGTTAACGCGCATCAATCCGGCCACGTGCCGCCGTTCCTCGGCGCCAAGTTCCGCTTCTTCCATGCCGGCTGCGGGATTTGGCCTTGCCGCGGCGGGCGCTGCCCCCACCGACAGGCGCAACGCTTCATCAAGACGAATCAACAAGCGGTCCAGCGGAGTGATGGTGCGAGCAGACGTCACAAGGGGCCCTCCTGTTTGTTAAGGAGCCTTTGCTCATTTAATCATTTTAACTCTCCCGGGGGTGAAAATCGCAGGGAAATAGCCATGGACGCTGAAAAGCACAAGACGGATACACAAATCTCGGTCAACCTGGTCTATAGTTTCTGAACATGAGCTATTACCAAAAACACGTTTTTTTCTGTACCAACGACAGGGGGGCCGAGACGGACCGGCCCTCCTGCAATCGTTGTGGCTCGGAAGCCATGCGCGAATATGCAAAAAAACGTGTCAAGGAACTGGGGCAGTCCGGTGCCGGGCTGATACGGGTGAACTCGGCAGGCTGCCTGGATCGCTGCGAAGAGGGCCCCGTGTGCGTGGTCTATCCGGAAGGAACCTGGTACACCTACGTGGACGAAAGCGATGTCGATGAGATCATCGAATCGCATTTGCTGGGGGGAAAACCGGTAGAAAGGCTGAAAATCTGAACAAAAGCAGAATCACGATAAAGAGGGAGAAGGCAGCTTTGCAGTTGAATCTGCGCGCATAAGCCAGTAGAATTCCCGCCCTTCACCCGCGGCCTTGTATGGTCGTGGTCTTTTACAGGCCAAGAGAATTTCATGAAGACGTTTACAGCAACGCCGTCAACCATCACGCGCGACTGGTACCTGGTCGATGCGACAGGCAAAACACTGGGCAGACTGGCTACCGTCATAGCAAGCCGTCTGCGTGGTAAGCACAAACCCAGTTTTACGCCTCACATGGACACGGGCGATTACATTGTCGTGATCAATGCCGAAAAGGTCCGGGTGACCGGTAACAAGCTCAACGACAAGATGTATCACCACCACACCGGTTACATCGGCAACCTGAAATCCATCAACCTCGGCAAGCAATTGCAAGAACACCCGGAGCGCGTCCTCCAGGCTGCGGTCAAGGGCATGCTACCCAAGCGGTCCCTGGGTCGCACCATGTTCCGCAAATTGCATGTCTATGCCGGCGCCGAACATCCGCACAGCGCCCAGCAGCCCAAACCGCTCGAAGTCTGAACCCGAATTTACGGAAACCTGATATGGCAACTGAACAGTATTACGGAACCGGCCGGCGTAAATCATCGTCAGCGCGTGTATTCATGACCCGTGGCACGGGCAAAATCATCGTCAATAACCGTCCGCTGGACGAGTTCTTCGGCCGCGAAACCTCCTGCATGGTGGTACGTCAACCCTTGCAAAAAGTCGAAATGGCCGACAAGTGGGACGTCAAGGTAACCGTTGAAGGCGGCGGCATCTCCGGCCAGGCTGGCGCAATCCGCCTGGGCTTGACCCGCGCCCTGATGGAATACGATGGCGAACTGCGCAAGCCACTGCGCAAAGCGGGTTATGTAACCCGCGACGCACGCGAGGTGGAGCGTAAGAAAGTCGGCCTGCACAAGGCAAGACGCGCCACGCAGTTCAGTAAACGTTAGAACGCTGTTCGGCCGAGGGCGTCTTTTGCGCCGACTCGGCGTTATATCAGTTTCTCCGTTGCTCATTACCATTTTAAGGTAACTCCGCTACTCGAAACCGATATGCCGTGATTCGACACAAAATCCACTCCTCGGGAGTGAACTCCACAGGGTCATGTTAGATTTGTAACAGTTGGGGGGTCGTCTAGTGGTAGGACTGCGGACTCTGACTCCGCCAGCGGGGGTTCGAATCCCTCCCCCCCAGCCAATAACAAAAAAGCCGCCCATTAGGGCGGCTTTTTTGTTATTGGCTGTCCTGCTTACTCTGTTACGTCCGTGATCGCCTGTGAACAGGAAGCACTAAGGGCAGTGGACTGAGAGCTCAGGCAAGCAAGAATGCGACCTTCACCCGCTTCTACATCCTTGCACAGTTTTACAACATCGCTACCGCACTGCTGGACAAAGTAATCAAGGACTACCGCTGCTGCTTCCAGCTGGGATGCCGCTTCATACAATGTGTATTGGCACTGGTTTGAGAGTTTGTCTTCGTGGGCATAGAAACATGCGGCCAGCCGGCCTTCGCCCAAGGTCACTCCTTGGCAATATTGCTCAATTTCAGTGGCACAGCCTTTTTGCACCTCTGCAACGATGTCTTGTGCGCTGGCAGTGCCGAAAGCAAAAGTCACACATGCGGCGGCACAGATATTAAACAGGGTCGTTCTATTCATTTCTTGGCTTCTCCTGGAAAAATGGTGAAGTCAGCATGTCGGACCACAAACATATGGCTGCTGCTCCGGATGAGTGCAAAGTATCAACAGATACCCATTCATTGTAGCCGAAGAGCAACGATTGGGAGGATGATAATAAACAGGCAGAAGGAGTTTGACAATCATGATTAGTTGGCAGGCGCGGCTCTTCAACGTGTTTCTGAAGGTTGCAGGCCGAAGACATCCCGGTAAGCGCACGGTTGCAGATATCCGCCGCAAGGTCGCGCGTGCAGACCAGTGGTTTGCAAAATTGCCCCAGGGAGTGCATGTCCAGCAGCAATCCCTGGGTGGAATTCCGGTGCGCTGGATCAGGTTGGCAACCGCAGGCAATAAGGGCACCATTTTCTTCATTCACGGCGGCGCGTGGTGCGTGGAGACACCCAATCTGCACACCGGCCTGGCTGCCCGCCTGGCTCTGGCGCTGGGCATGGACGTGGTGATGCCGCACTACCGCCTGGCACCGGAACACCCGTTTCCGGCAGCGAGTGAAGATTGTCTGGCCGCGTGGCACGGTTTGCTGCAATCCGCTGTGGATCCCGCCGGGGTGGTGCTGGCAGGTGATTCGGCGGGCGGGGCCTTGGCCCTGGGCCTGCTGGGCCAGATACGTCAGGCGGGCAAGGCCATGCCGCGCTGCTGCCTGTTGCTCTCCGCGGCAACGGACCTGGCGACCATGGGCCGTTCCGTAGTGGATAATCGTCGCAGTGATGCAATGTTCCGGATTACCACCATGTTCCTGTTCCGTAATTGGTACCTGGCGGACACCTCCCCCACGGACCCGCTGGCCAGTCCTTATTGGGGGGATTTCACTGGCTTTCCGCCGCTTATGTTCCAGGTCAGCGGGGCTGAACTCATGCTGGATAACAGCGTGCTGGCCGCGGCCAAGGCAAAGCGCGAGGGAGTCACTACACAGCTCAGTATCTGGCCGGGAATGCCGCATGACTTTACCCTGTTCGCTTTCCTGCCTGAGGCACAGCAAGGCATAGGCGAACTGGTACAGTTTGTTGAGCGGCATCCAGCCCCGGCGGATAACACCAAACGCTCAGCTGTTAACCCAGGATAGGAAGCCCCACGGTGACTTGCTCACCGCGACGCTGACGATCCAGCAAAAAACCAGCACGGCAGCAACAAACGCGGGCACTGAACGGGATTTTACCGGCGCCGAGTGCATGGCGATGATTCCCGGCAGGATGTACACCACCAGGCCAGCTATCTTGGCGCTCAACCAGTCCATGCCCACGGGCACTTGATCTGCCAATGCGATCATCGCGAAGGCGCTGATCAATAGCAGGGTGTCGACCACGTGAGGGATGATGCGCTGCCCGGGTGAACGCCCATGGTGATTGCTGCATGCGCCAGGTCCAACGCAAGGCGAATCCCGTGACGCTGATCAGCGCCAGGCTTGCGTGGAGTTGTTTGAATAGCAAATAGTCCATGCTGGCAAGTCTGCCACGAAAAATGTGGGGATTGCTGAAAGTTGAGGTACGGGCTTGCATATACAAATGATAATCATTATCATTTGGACTTGATCATCGGTTGTTGCTGAAACAAGCGCTAAGCAGGGTAAACGTAGTGCTTAAAACCATCTTTTCAATGTCGCTGCCGGGGCTATTGGCACTGTGTCCTTTGGCATGGGGCGGCGCCAATGCGGGCACGCCGGTGTTCGACATCATCATCAAGGATCATCAGTTCCAGCCGGCAAGAGTGGAAGTGCCTGCCGGCGTTCGCGTCAAGCTGGTCATCGACAACCAGGACCCGACCCCGGAAGAGTTTGAAAGTTATGCGCTCAATCGGGAAAAAGTCATCACAGGCAATAGCAAGGTGACGGTGTTTGTTGGCCCACTGGAGGACGGCGAATACCCGTTCTTTGGGGATTTCAACCAGAAAACTGCGCAAGGCATCCTGGTCGCCACGTCGCCCTGAGGGTAAAGGAAATCGTGTTTGCCTCATCCATTATTGTGTTTCGCGAGAGCCTGGAAGCGGCTCTTATTATCAGTGTTGTCCTGACCGCAACCCGCGGTCTGCGGCATCGCGGTTTGTGGGTGAACCTGGGTGTGCTGGCGGGTATCGCCGGAGCGATCGTGGTCGCGCTGTTCGCTCAGCAGATTTCTGAGATGGCTGAAGGCACCGGGCAGGAATTGTTCAATGCCAGCGTCTTGTTGGCCGCATGCGTGATGCTGGGCTGGCACAATATCTGGATGGCCAGTCACGGCCGCGAGCTCTCCGCGCAGGTCAATCACGTCGGCAGGGCGGTGCATGAAGGTGAACGGCACATGAGCGCGCTTGCCATCGTGGTGGGGCTGGCCGTGCTGCGGGAGGGCTCTGAAGTCGTTTTGTTTCTTACCGGCATCATGGCCGGCGACACCCAAACCACACAGGTGCTTGCAGGGGCTGCCGCGGGTCTTGCCGCTGGCGCCCTGTTCGGGGTACTGCTCTACCTCGGGTTAATGCGCATTCCCGTACGTCACCTGTTCACGGCTACCAGCGGTCTGATCCTCGTTTTGGCTGCCGGCCTGGCTGCGCAGGCAGCTGGATACCTGGTGCAAGCCGGTCACATTCCCTCCTTGCGGGAGCCGATATGGGATACCACTGCCGTTCTTTCTGAGAGCAGCATCCTGGGGCAATTGCTGCATTCCCTGATGGGTTATTCCACTCGCCCAAGTGGCATGCAAATCATATTTTGGGTGACGACTTTTGTCCTGATCTGGAGCCTGATGGCGCTGTCCCGCAAGAGCAAGGGCCATCCCCGCATGGCCTTCGCCCTGGCCACTTTTTTCCTTGCCGGCCTGGGCTTGCTACATTCCAGCCAGGCGTCGGCTAGTCACAAGATTTACTCGCCCATTGTCGATTTCGGCGAAACCGAGTTTGAGTTCCGCGGGCATTATAATTTTGACGATGACGCCAACGATAACGATGGAGTGGATGGCTCGGGTACCTACAAGTTTGATGTTGGACACGGTTTCACCCCGCACTGGTTCACTGAGGCCGTGCTGGAATATGAACAATCCGGTCAGGAGGGTGGCAAGCTGGAAGCGGTGGAGTGGGAGAACATCATCCAGCTTACGGAGCAAGGGGAATATGCATTCGACTGGGGCGTGCTGCTGGAATACTCCCACGCGCTGGAAGACGATGCCGCAGACAAGTTCGAATTCGGCCCCCTGGTGCAAACGGAGTTCGGTCGCCAAGTGTGGACCAGCAACCTGATCCTTGCGGCGCCCTTGAGCGGGAACGAAGGAGTCGAATGGGAATTCGCCACGCGCCTGCAGCGGCGCATCAGCCCGGCCTTCGAGCCTGGCGTCGAACTGTATTGGTCCGAAAACGAATTGCAGATCGGGCCCGCATTGCTGGGGCAAACCCGGATGGGAAAAGGGCCGTCGAGGTTCGCCTGGCAGGCAGGTATTCTTGCCGGCCTGACCCATTCCACGCCGGACCTGGCGGTTCGTTTCCTGGTAGAAGCGGAGTTTTACTGAAGCTCGGCGCCGCCGTGCAGGACAGCCGCTGGCACTGGTTTTCAGGAAATGCGTAGTAACCGGGCCAGTGCCTTTTTGGGCTCGAGCAAGTCCTGCAGCGTATAAGATTCCAGGGTGCCCATATAGGCAGCCAGGGCCGGGGTCAATACCTCCTTCAAGTGGCAAACGGGCTGGATGACACACTCCCCTTCGCCACTGAAGCAGGTGACAAGGTTCATAGTTGCCGGCGCGTTTTCCGCCAGCGGACGGACGCGGGTCGAAACCGATCGCATCAAGCGGGTAGAGCTACGGACCGCGCTGGGCGGGTTTGCACAAGTTCACGTCGCTTACCCTGGGCTATGCACTCGAATACGCACACCAGAACGATGCACACAACAACCCGGGCGATTACAGCGCCAACTACTATTACGTGAACTTGTCGCTGGCCTGGCCCAAGGTCACGCCTTCCATTGGCTTTGAATCCCTCGGCGGCGATGACACGCGCGTCGGCGCCGCATTCCGTACGCCGCTGGCAACCTTGCATGCCTTCAATGGCTGGGCCGATCTGTTCCTGGTGACACCCAATGCCGGCCTGAACGATTTGTACGGTGGCGTGAAGGGGCCGATTGGCGCCTGGACCTGGGAACTGATTTATCATGATTTCCAGGCTGAATCAGGTCCGGCCAAGTGGGGCAAGGAGCTTGACGGCGGCCTGTCCACCAAATTCGCAGAGCACTACAGCGTCTACTTCAAATTCGGCACGTTCAATTCCAGTTCAGGCTCACCTTACCCCGACACCACCAAGATCTGGGTCCAGCTGACGGCTGATTTCTGAGTTTTACTGCAAGCGCTCTGCTACGCTTCCGGTCCTGTGTTTGATCACCAGGACCGGATTTTTTTATGCGCAACTTTTTCTGGCTATTGGTCGCGCTCGCACTGGTTGCGTGCGGGGCGGACAACGGCAGCGCAACCCAAGCGCCAGTGACTTCGCCCGGTTCTGCGGAAAATTGGAGATTGGAGATCAGTCTGCCGCACGAAGTCCTGCCGATCCAGTTACACCTGGCTGCAGATTTTACTGAAGCATGGATAGAAAACGGGGCCGAGCGCGTTCACATCCCGGAAATCCATCGCGACGGAAACCATCTGCAATTGCGGTTTCCGGCCTTCAACAACACCCTGGACCTGGAGCTGTCCGGCGATCACTTGACGGGTGAGCTCACCCTGGTCAAGCGCGGCTATGAACAGCGCATGCCGGTTAGCGGCACACGCGGACTTGCTTATCGCTTTTCCCCGAATCCCGCGGCTGCGGTGGATGTCACCGGTCGCTGGGAAGTCGTTTTTACCGAAGACACTGGCGAAACAATCCAGGCCGTGGCCGAACTGGACCAGCAGGGCAGCCACGTGGTGGGAACCTTTCTCACACCCACCGGAGACTACCGCTACCTGGAGGGTGAGGTGAATGAAAGGCAGTTGAAACTGTCAACTTTTGACGGTGCACATGCCTATGTATTTACCGCACTGATGGATGGCAAAGGCGTGCTGGCCGGAGACATGTGGTCGGGTACCCGTGGACACGAGAGCTGGGTGGCCCGGAAAAACTTCGACGCAAAGGTGGCAGACCCGTATGCATTGACCTTTTTGAAAGAAGGCTACGACTCGCTGGCTTTTACGTTTCCTGACCTGGATGGTCAGCCGGTTTCGCTAGCCGATGAGGCATTCAAGGGCAAAGTCGTGCTGGTCACCCTGTCAGGCACCTGGTGTCCGAACTGCGCAGACGAAGTGGCGTTTCTGACGGATTACTACCAACGGAATCACCACCGTGGCGTGGAAATCATCACCTTGCTGTATGAGCATTTCGATGATTTTGAGCGGGCTGCGGCACAGGGGAAAGCCCTGCGCGACCAGTATGGCATTGAGTACGAAGTGCTGGTGGCCGGCGTTTCGGATAAGGTGCAGGCCGCGGAGACACTCCCCATGCTGAACGCGGTAGTGGCGTTTCCGACCATGATTTTCCTGGATCGTGCGGGCAAGGTGCGACGCATTCATACCGGGTTTTCCGGCCCCGGAACCGGCGCCTATTACACCAGGTTCCGGGCAGACTTCGAACGCTTCATGGATGAATTGCTGGCCGAGAAGGGTTCCTAGCGACCTCCGACTTAATCAGAGTTTCCCTGGATTGTAACCACGCCGCCGGCCGTGGCCATCAGCACGACCTCCGCCGGCCTGATCGCAAATAAACCGCAGGTGACCACGCCGGGCAGGTTATTGATGTGCTTCTCAACCGCTACAGGGTCCACCAGGTCAAGATTGTGCACGTCCAGGATCACGTTACCGTTGTCGGTTACGAATCCCGTGCGCAGCTCTGGCTGACCACCCATTGCCACCAGTTGCCTGGCCACGAAGCTGCGGGCCATGGGGATGACTTCGATTGGCAGGGGGAATTTGCCGAGCACGCCCACTTTCTTGCTCTCATCCACGATGCAGACAAACTTCCGGCTGGCAGCGGCTACAATTTTCTCGCGAGTCAGTGCGCCTCCGCCGCCCTTGATCAGGCGGCGGTGGGAGTCGAATTCGTCCGCGCCGTCGATATACAGATCCAGGGAACCCGCGTGATTGAGTTCGATGACGTTGATACCGGCAGAATTGAGCCGCGCAGTGGTCGCATCCGAAGAGGAGACCGCAGCTTCCAGGTGAATGCGGCTGGCAACCAGGGCATCGATGAAACAGTTGACGGTGCTGCCCGTGCCTATGCCAAGCACTGAGTCGTGTTTCACGAAGGCCAATGCTGCTTCTGCGACCTGTATCTTTTGCGCCAGGAGTCGATCCGTGTTCACGTTTTGTTTTGCTCCAGGGCGAGGATAAAATCCCAATGTTGCTTGCTCACAGGCATTACGGAAAGCCGGTTGCCCCTGCGTATCAGGGCAAATCCATCCAGCTGGTGTGCATGTTCTCTTAGCTCGGACAGGCTGATGAAGCGCCTGGTTTTGCGCTTGAAACGTATGTCTACCATCTGCCAACGGGGTTTCGCGGGATCGCTGCCGGCGTCAAAGTGGTGGTCGTTTGGATCAAAGGCCGTGTGATCAATGTATGCGCAGGATGCCACTTCGGCGATTCCAACGATGCCCGGTGTTGCGCAATTGGAATGGTAGAAAAATACCGGATCACCCACGCTCATACTATCCCGCATGTAATTCCTGGCCTGGTAATTGCGCACGCCATCCCAATGGGTTTTTTTCCCGGGGGCATGCTGCAGGTCATCAATACTGAATGCATCCGGTTCACTTTTTATCAGCCAGTAGTTCATCTTGCTTTCACTTCTCGGGCTTTCACTTTTTGGGGTTGCACTTTTCGGGGCTTCATTTTGTGGGGTTTCACTCTTTGGAATTCCACTTCTTTGGATGAACGGAACCGCCATTGTCCTCAATCAGCCGGTGCAGGTAAACCGGCCGTTTTCAGAAAGCACTTCGTGCAAGCGGATATCCCACGGGTCCTCCGGCAAATCGGCTGACTTTTGCGTTTCGTAGGCAATGCCAACACGCAGCGGGCGGCTGGCATCCGCCAGCGCGCAGAGCGCGCGGTCATAATAGCCCGCCCCCATGCCCAGCCTGCGGCCTGATTGATCCCACGCAACCAGCGGCAGCAGGACCAGGTCGAGGGCACTCACCGGCACAATGTCTGTAGAGTCCGGTTCAGACAGGCCAAATGTGCTGGTTACCAGCGGGGTGGCAGGATCCCAGTGGCGAAACTGCAAAGTTTTCCCATCAATGCCTTCCTCCACGACGGGTAGCGCGATCAGCACTCCGTTGCGGGACAAGGTCGCCAGGGCAGGTCTCAGGTCAGGCTCACCGTCAAACGGCAGGTAGGCGGAAAGCGCAGAGACGTGCAGTTGTTCCACCAATTCCAGCAGGGCCTGGTTGATGGATTTATCAAGGAGTTGCCTCTTGGAGGGATCAATGGCCTTGCGTCGTAGACGCAGTTCTGCGCGCAGTTGATCTTTCAGGGAAGTGCCCTCCATGGTACCGCTACGGGCCGGTGACCTTGAACCAGTGGTTCAGGTGGGACAGCTTGCCGGGCTTCAGGCTTTTCGCAAGTTTGCGAACATGCACAACAGCACTCAACTCTGCCATCCCGAGGTCAGAATATAGGGACAAGGCAATTAACGGTCCCGCTGGCAAATACCACAGAGGGCGTACTTAGTATAGACCGGTCAGCCCTTCAATGCATCATCAAGTTGATCGGCCAGCAGGCGAATCCGGCTATCGATTTTTTCAGTGCGAATATCAAGGTCCCGATGCAGCTTCAGCAGTTCATCACTGAAGTTCAGCGCGGCCTGCAAAGCGATGCGCTCCAGCGACATCAAGCGCCCGGATTCCTTGATTTCCTTCATGGTCTCGTCCAGGTGCTGCGCTGCAGCCAGCAGGTCTTTGCGCTGTTCCGGTGCACAGGCGAACTGGTACTTGCGGTCAAGTATCGTTATGGATACTGCTTCGGAGGGAGTGGTCATTGATTGTCCTGCTGGAATTCGATGGGCAACGGGTACAGGGTAGGCAGGATCAAGATTGTTCCAGGGACTTCAGGCGGTTGATCATGGCCTCGACCTTGGCGTGTGCCTCTTCGTTCCTGGCGACCAGGGAAGCACGGTCGGCGACCAGGGACTCCTGCCTGTTCATCAGAGACAGATTTTCCTCGCGCAACTTCCGGCACTGCGCGAGCAGGCCATTGAGCTGATGTTCCAGCCGCGCAAGGTCTTTGCCGGTTTGTTCTATTGTGTCCATCGTCGCACACTATAATTTGGGCAGTGGGTAGCGTCAATCATCGGGAGCAGGTGGAAACACCCGGAGGCTGTGGCGTCCAGGCAGTGATGCTAACATCCCAGCCTGCAAGACTTACTGGAAAGACTGCACCGCAGCCACGCAATGACCACTACACCCTGAACGGAGTCTGTTGATGTCGATCGACCGCTTGCCTGATTTTCGCCACGCACTGCTGATGAGTCACGGCAGCCTGGATGCTGCTGAACTGGCTGAATGCCACGGGATCCTGTGCGGCATGCTGTGCGGAGAAAACGGCAACACTGCAGATCAATTCCTCGCGCACCTGGCCAGCCTGCAATTTGCCGTGGAAACTGGCTCTGCCTTGCACGAGACCATGGTCGAAGCGTTCGAAAGCACCGTGCAACTGCTCGCGGACGAGGAATTGCAGTTCAATCTCTGGCTGCCTGATGATGAAGAACCACTGGGCGAGCGCACCGATTCACTGGCCCACTGGTGCACGGGTTTCCTGGCCGGCCTGGGCCTCGGGGGACCCCTGCCGACCCTGCCGGCGGAAGCACTGGAAGCACTGCAGGATGTGCGGCAAATTGCCATGGCGGGTTTTTTGGGCCAGGCTGATGACGCCGCCGGGAATGCAGCCAATGTCGCTGAGAGGGAAGTTAACGAAACGGCCTTTTTCGAGATTGTTGAGTACGTGCGCGTGGTTACGCTTATGCTGCGGGAAGAATTGCGTGGGCCGGGCGTGGATGACCCGATTCACTGACGGGGTTGGAGAGCCTGATGATAAAACAAAAAGAATATGCCAAGCGGCGCATGCAACTGATGCGCATGGCTGGTGAAGATTCCATCATTATTGTTTGCGCTGCGCCGGAGCGGATCCGCAACAACGATGTGCACTACCCGTATCGCCAGGACAGCGATTTCCTCTATCTCACTGGCTTTCGCGAACCCGAGGCGCTGCTGGTGATGATTCCCGACAAAGAGGGTGGGCAAAGCATCCTGTTTTGCCGTGATCGCGACCCGGAGCGGGAAATGTGGGATGGCCCCATGGCGGGTTTGCGGGGAGCGGTCTCTGAAATAGGCATGGACGAAGCGTTTGCGCGCGAGGAAATTAGTCGTCGCTTGCCGCCAATGCTGCATGATCGTGAGCGGATTTATTACGATCTTGGCAGTAACCCCGTGTTTGATCAGCGCCTGATTGGCTGGCTGAATGAATTTCGGGAGAAGCCGCGCAGAACGTTTCATGCGCCCGAAGAAATTCATGCACTGGATCACATGCTGCATGACCTCAGGCTGTACAAGAGCCGTGCCGAGCTGACGGTCATGAAACGCTCGGCCCAGGTCGCTGTTACAGCGCACGAGAGGGCCATGCAGGTATGCCAGCCCGGCATGAACGAATCGGAAATCCATGCTGAACTCCTGCACACCTTTACCCGCAATCATTGCGTGCCGTCCTACCAGGCCATTGTGGGCGGTGGCGCCAACGCCTGCATTTTGCACTACATCGCCAACAATGCGGAGCTGCGTGACGGGGACTTGCTGCTGATCGACGCCGGTGCCGAATACGACGGCTACGCATCCGATATCACCCGCACGTTCCCCGTTAGCGGCAAGTATTCCCCTGAGCAACGCGACTTGTATGACGTGGTGCTGGCAGCCCAGTTGGCTGCGATAGAGAAGGCCCGTCCCGGCGTGCCCTGGCAGCGGGTGCACGATGAGGCAGTACATGTCGCCACGCAAGGCATGATCGACCTCGGCATACTCAAGCTCAGTCTCGAGCAGGAGTTGGAGCAGGAGGGCTACAAACATTTCTATGTGCACAACACCGGCCATTGGCTGGGTTTGGATGTGCACGACGTGGGCGAGTACCAGATTGACGGGGAGTCACGCGAACTGGAACCGGGCATGGTGATGACCGTGGAACCGGGTATCTACATCCCGCCCAACGACACCAGTGTGCGCAAGTGTTTCCGCGGCGTTGGCATCCGCATTGAGGACGATATCGTCATCACGAAGAACGCGCCTTTGGTCCTGACCGGTGGATTGGTGAAAACGGCTGATGACATTGAGGCCTTGATGGCCGGATGAGCCAACCAGCACTCAGCGCGGGGGCGGAAATACTTTCTGCCCGTTACGATGTTGCCATCATCGGCGGAGGCCTGGTCGGCGCCAGCCTGGCATGTGCGCTGGCCCCTCTGGGCTTACGCATTGCCTTGCTGGAAGCGGTGGCTCCCCGTGCCCAAACCCAACCCCAGACCCAACCCAGTTACGATGACCGCACGCTGGCGCTCAGCGCCAGTTCATGCCGGATCCTGCAGGGACTAGGGGCATGGCCTGCCTTGCAGCACAATGCGACAGCCATCCGGGAAATCCATGTGAGCGAACAGGACCGGCCGGGCCGGGTGGTACTGCGCCCGGAAGAGCTCGGCCTGGATCAGTTTGGCCACGTAATAGAAGCCCGTGAATTCGGCCTGGCCATGATGGATTTGCTGGCGCGTCAGAAAGCCGTTGACCTGGTCTGCCCCGCCACGGTTACGGGCATCGACATCCAGGCCGGGGCAGCGCAGGTGTCTTTTACCGGGGTTGGCGGCGAACAAGGGCTGCAAGCCGGGTTGCTGGTGGGCGCAGATGGTGCGGAGTCGGTAGTACGTGATGCTTTGGGCATTGCCGTCGAACGCCATGACTATGGCCAGACTGCCATCATCTGCAATATCACGCCGCAAGCCGCACACAACG
>SHZL01000029.1 GCA_009692275.1 Lysobacterales bacterium
ATGGGGCAATTGACGCTGGACGAGTTTGATTTCAGGCAAATCGCTCCTGTTGGGGGCCCGGCTAACCCGCTTGACGTGGCTGCGGCGAGCGAAATGGATTTGCATGCATCTATAGGACTGCTGGGCGAAAAGCTGCGCCGCCAGGCCTCTCAGCTCGATGCGCTTCAGTTCCTGATGGTAAACCGCCAGGTGGAGGATGACCTGACGCCCTCCGGCTGGCCAGTGCGTAAAGGCTGGATTTCTTCAGGCTACGGCGAACGAACTGATCCGTTCACGGGCGAGCGCGCCCGGCATGATGGCCTGGATTTTGTTGCAGCGCGAGGCTCGGATGTGCTGAGCGTGGCCAATGGGGTCGTCGTCTTCGCAGGTACGCGCAACGGCTATGGCAATACCATTGAGATTGATCATGGCAATGGCTACCGCACCCGCTATGCGCACAATGAAAGCATGTTGGTTGAACCCGGAACCCAGGTCAGCGCCGGGCAGCTGATAGCGAAATTGGGCAGCTCGGGCCGCACTTCTACGCCGCATGTGCATTTTGAAGTACTGCAAAATGGCATCGCCCTGAATCCTGCCAGGTTTGTCGGGCAGCTGCGTTAGGGGCCAGCTTTTATAGGGGCACAGCTCTCCGGAGCAGAACTGTCCAATCTTGCCCTGGTGGCTTGCATCGCCACCAAATCACCCCCACATTCCGCTGGTTAGAAGTCCCAACATTGGCTGATTCCGGTACCTGATTCTCATGCTGAACAAGCTGTTTACAAAAATACTTGGCAGTCGTAACGAAAGGCTGGTCAAAAAAATGGGCAAGGCTGTCGCGCAGATTAATGTGCTTGAGCCGGCGATGCAGGCGCTTTCCGATGAGGAATTGCGCTCCCAAACCATCGAATTGCGCCAACGCCATGCTGATGGCGAAACGCTGGACAGTCTCTTACCTGAAGCATTTGCAGCGGTTCGCGAGGCGTCCAGACGCACACTGGGCCTGCGGCATTTCGATGTGCAGATGATCGGCGGTATGGTCCTTCATCGCGGCATGATTTCGGAAATGAAGACCGGCGAAGGGAAAACGCTGATGGCTACGCTGGCTGTATACCTCAATTCCCTCACCGGGCAGGGTGTACACCTGGTCACGGTTAATGACTATCTCGCCCGCCGCGATGCTGAGTGGATGCGGCCGGTATACGAAGCGCTGGGGATTACAGTTGGTGTGGTTGTTCCGGGCATGACTCAGCCATATAAGCGTGCTGCCTACGCCTGCGATGTGGCATATGCGACCAATAATGAACTGGGTTTCGACTACCTGCGCGACAACATGGCATTTTCAATTGACCAGAAAGTGCAGCGGGAACGGTACTTCGCCATTGTCGATGAAGTTGATTCCATCCTCGTAGACGAGGCCCGAACCCCGCTCATAATTTCCGGGGCGGCAGACGAGTCACCCTTGCTGTACGTGCGTATCAACCAGTTGATCCCGAGCCTCAAACGGGCCGAACCTGCAATAAGCGACGATGCGGAACCGGGTGAAGGAGACTTCACCATCGATGAAAAGCAGAAACAGATTTATCTCACTGAAGACGGCATGGCCCACGTTGAAAAACTCCTGGTTCGCTCCGGCCTGCTCAAGGAAGACGATAGCCTCTACAACGCCAATAACCTTAACCTTGTGCATCATCTGAACGCGGCCTTGCGCGCGCATCACCTGTTCCACAAGGATGTTGATTACATCATCAAGGACGGTGAGGTCGTCATTGTTGATGAGTTCACCGGGCGCACCCTGGTTGGGCGACGCTGGTCGGAAGGACTGCACCAGGCCGTCGAAGCCAAGGAAGGCGTTCCAATCCAGAAAGAAAACCAGACACTTGCGTCCATTACCTTCCAGAACTATTTCCGTCTGTACACAAAGCTGGCTGGCATGACGGGCACGGCAGACACTGAAGCCTATGAATTCCAGTCAATTTACGGGCTGGAAGTCGTGGTGATTCCTACTCACATGCCGATGATCCGCAAGGACAATGATGATCTTGTCTTCCTGAAGGCTGATGCGAAGTACCGCGCCATCATTGATGACGTCAAAGACTGCGTAGGGCGCGGGCAGCCGGTGTTGGTAGGAACCACGTCAATCGAGATTTCCGAATTGATTTCCGCAATGCTGCACAAAGAGCATGTCGACCACGAAGTCCTCAATGCCAAGCAACATGCCCGCGAGGCGGCAATTATCGCCCAGGCAGGACGCCTTGGCGCGGTCACCATCGCCACCAACATGGCTGGGCGCGGTACCGATATCGTGTTGGGCGGCAACCCCGAGTTCCTTGCGCGCAGAGAGGTTTACGGCGAGGAACTGGCTTGCGTACCCGGCGCCTGCGACGGGACCACGCCGGAGTACCTGGCGTCCCTTGCGCGTCATCGTGCGGCGTGCGCCGCTGAACGCGAAAAAGTCCTTGCGGCCGGTGGCGTACACATCGTCGGCACCGAACGGCATGAGTCGCGCCGCATCGACAACCAGCTGCGCGGTCGGTCGGGGCGCCAGGGTGATCCCGGTTCCTCGAGGTTCTACCTCTCTCTGGAAGACAGCCTGATGCGCATTTTCGCTTCGGAACGCATGGCTTCGATGATGCAACGATTCGGCATGAAAGAAGACGAGGCGATTGAAGCCGGGATGCTGAATCGGGCTATTGAGAATGCCCAGCGCAAAGTCGAGGCCCACAACTTTGATGTGCGCAAGCACCTGCTGGACTATGACAACGTCGCCAATGACCAGCGGCGCGTGGTCTACCAGCAGCGTAACGAGCTGATGGAAGCCGATGAGATTGGGGATACGGTGCTGGACATGCGGGACTCTGTTTTCAATGAGGTTATTGACCGCTTTCTTCCTCCCGACAGTATCGATGAGCAATGGGACTTACCCGACCTTGAAATGGCGCTTGAAGGAGAGTTTGGCGTACACCTTGAAGTCAGCAAGTGGCTCAAGGAAGACGAGCATCTGCACGAAGCTACCCTGCGTGAGCGCCTGATGGAGGGCGTAAAGCGGCATTTCGACCAAAAGGAGGCCCAGACCGGACCGGGCGTAATGCGGCATTTCGAGAAGGCCCTGATGCTGAATGTGCTTGATCAGAAATGGAAGGACCACCTCGCCAACATGGATTATTTGCGCCAGGGTATTGGTCTGCGAGGCTATGCCCAAAAGCAGCCAATGCAGGAATACAAACGCGAATCTTTTGAAATGTTCACCAAGTTGCTGGATAACATCCAGCACGAGGTCATTCGTGTGCTGGCCCGGGTACAGGTAAAAGCCGAAGCGGATGTGGAAGCGGTCGAAACCCAAAGGCGTACTGATACACCTATGCAATTCCGCCATGATTCTGCCTCGGCATCCGGCCAAGCTGAACCGGCGCCGCCACCAGAGCCCGAGACCTACGTTCGCCAGGGGCGCAAAGTAGGGCGCAATGAGCCATGCCCGTGCGGTTCCGGCAATAAGTACAAGCAGTGCCATGGGAAGCTTGCCTGAAGAATTTGGCAATGGGGAAGCCCGGAGTGTTACAGACCCGGTCGCCAATAATCCGGTCGCCACGAATCCGCTTATGGAAGTCGCGGCCGCAGTAATTCGTGGACCGGATGGCCGCCTGTTGCTGACCCGGCGGGCGGAGCGAGCAATTCAGGGTGGTTTGTGGGAATTTCCCGGCGGTAAAGTTCAGCCGGGTGAAAACCTGGTCCAGGCGCTTTCGCGGGAGCTTCTGGAAGAACTGGGCATTGCTGTTACCGGCTGCCAACCCTTGATATCCGTGCTTCACACCTACCCGGAATTTACCGTGCGGCTGAACGTGTTCCATGTCACGGACTGGCAAGGCAATCCGCAAGCGCAGGAGGGCCAGCCCCTGGGCTGGTTCGAGGAGGGCGAGCTGGATGATCTGCCCATGCCCGCCGCCGACCGGCCAGTCATTGGTGCGGTCCGGTTGCCATCAACCTACCCGATCACACCAGGGGGACCGGTTGATGATGGCTGGTGGCGGAAATTTCAACGCGGGATGGACTGCGGCTATCGCATGGTGCAGTTACGGGTCAAAGGTATTGCACCACGCCAACTGCGCGAAATCGCTGAACGGGCGGCCGGTCTCGCGCACCTGTCCCATTGCAAACTCATATTGAATGGGCCAACTGACTGGGTGGATGAACTTGGCCTGGCGGGCGCGCATCTCAGTTCTGCGGAACTGATGTCGCAGAAGCAGCGTCCGCTGGCCAGGCGTTTCCTGTTGGGGGCATCCTGTCACACCCTGGAAGAACTCCGCCATGCCGAAAAGATCGGGGCTGACTGGGCCTGCCTTTCGCCGGTGAACCGCACCACGTCTCACCCCGCAAGCGCAGCATTAGGGCTGGAGACATTTTCCTCCTGGGTAAGCGAAGTCAGGCTACCCGTTTACGCTCTCGGTGGGCTTGCCGGGGGGGACCTCCCGTCCGTTCGCGCGGCCGGGGGGCAGGGAGTTGCGGGGCTATCGGCTTTCTGGGTCTGAGGGCTGTCGCTCTGCCTGGTTCCGGCCTGCGAGCCTGCCATATTTCTCGTGCAACGATGCAACTTCCCGGTCAAGCGCTTCCAGATTGCCCGTGTTTTCGATGACATCATTCGCCAGGTCCAGGCGTTGCTGTCGGCTGGCCTGGGCCTTGAGCATGGCTGTTGCCAGTTCAATACTGATCTTGTCCCGCGCCACCAAACGCTGCAGTTGCGTCCGTGCATCAACATCCACCACCAGCACCCGGTCTGACCCTGCATAACGCCCGGATTCCGCCAGCAAAGGCACGACCAAAATACAGTAGCCACCCTGAATTGCATCAAGTCGCAGTCGTACTTCCTGTCCAATTGCAGGATGAAGGATGTTTTCAAGTTTTTTCTTGCTGACGGGGTCTGAAAATATGAGATCACGCATTCGGCCCCGGTCCAGCTCGCCCTTTTCGTCGAGTACTTCCTTGCCGAATTGATCCACGATTGCAGTCAGGGCGGGTCGACCCGCCTGCACTACTTCGCGTGCAATGATGTCGGTGTCAATAACCGGAACGCCAAGACGTTCAAAGCGGCTGGATACTGCGGTTTTACCGGAAGCGATGCCACCCGTCAGGATGACCACGTAAGGGCGAATAGGGGTCAGAGTACTATTTCCTCCAATACCCATGGTTTCTGCGGGGAGCATTTGAGGAAATAGTACTCTGACCCCGGCTGTCCCTAACCGAACCCGCTGGACTGGGTGTAGTACTGCATGATTTTTTCGCCCCAAATCAGGGTAATCCACCCGGCTGCCGCAATGAATGGTCCGAATGGCATGGGTTTGTCACGCTGCAAATGACCGGTACCCATCAGGATCAGGCCAAAAACCGCGCCAACCACTGATGACATCAGGATCATCAAGGGCAGAAACTGCCACCCCATCCATGCACCCAGGGCAGACAGTAGTTTGAAATCACCATAACCCATGCCTTCTTTGCCGGTGAGCAAACGGAACAGGTGGTAGATGGACCAGAGGATCAGGTAGCCAAATATGGCGCCCATGACGCTGGAAGCCAGGTCGGTATAAAGCGAAAAGTAGTTAACCAGGATGCCGGCCCAGACCAGCGGCAGAGTCATGTTGTCGGGCAGTAACTGTGTATCGGCATCGATGCCGGTCAGGGCAATCAGAATGGCAGTCAGGAACAAAGCGGCGAGGCCTTGGGTGGTGGGCCCGAAATGCCACAAAGTCACGACGAACAGAACGGCCGTGACCAACTCAATGGCCGGGTAGCGCCAGGAGATGGTGGCCTTGCATGCCGAACACCGTCCACGCAGAAACAGGAAACTCAACAGCGGGATATTCTCATGGGCCTTGATGCCGTGTCCGCAGTGGGGACAGTTGGAGCGTCCAAAAACAATACCTGGCGGGCGTTTATCCATATCTGCCGGTAATGCCAGCAATTCCTTGCACTGGCAATGCCAGTCATGCTCCAACAGGGGAGGCAGGCGCAGTATCACCACGTTAAGGAAACTGCCAATCAGGGCGCCCAGAACGAACACCCCTCCGAAGAGGAGGGGTGGGCTGGTAAGAACAAGATCAAGCATTGTGCGGGCTGTGGGAGCCGGTCATATGACAGCCGCCATCTTGAAGATGGGCAGGTACATGGCAATGACCATGGTGCCAACCACAATGCCGACGAACACGATAATCGCTGGTTCGAGCAGGCTGCTCAGAGCGTCCACCGCGTTGCTCACTTCTTCTTCGTAGGCTTCAGCAACCTTGACCAGCATGGCATCCAGCGAGCCGGCTTCTTCGCCAATGGCAGCCATCTGCACCACCATCGGAGGAAACAGGTCAGTTTGCTGCATGGCCAGTTGCAATTGGTGACCGACGGTCACGTCGGCACGAATTCGAGTGGCTGCTTCATCGTAAATACGGTTACCGGTGGCGCCGGAAACAATTTGCAGCGCGTCCACCAGGGGCACACCGGCGGCGAAGGTAATCGCCAAGGTGCGGCAGAAGCGCGCTATTGCCGCCTGCTGCAAAATCTCTCCGACAACGGGAATCTTGAGCGATATTCGGTCAATCGCGTGGGTAAACCGTTTCGAACGGTTTTTCGCCATCACCAGGCCAACGATGACTGCAACCATGCCACCCAGCACGTACACACCCTTGGACTGCATGAACCTGGACGCATTCACTACCATTTTCGTAAATGCCGGCAAATCCGCGCCAAAGGATTTAAAAATACTCTCAAACTGCGGGACCACGTAAATCAGCAGGATGGACGAAACGATGACGGCTACGGCAATCACTGCTGCGGGGTAATAAAGCGCCTTCTTGATTTTCCCCTTGACACTCTCTATGCGTTCCTTATGCGTTGCCACGCTGTCGAGAATGGTGTCCAGCACACCGGCACTTTCACCGGCCTTTACCAGGTTTACATACAGTTCATCAAACTGAACCGGGTACTCTGCCAGTGCCTCGTGCAGGGTGCCGCCCGCTTCCACCTCGCCCCGGATCTTGTCGACGATGGTGCGCATTTTCGGATTCTTCTGGCCACCGGCGATGATCTGGAATGAAGTGACCAGCGGTACGCCGGATTTCAGCATGGTTGCCAGTTGGCGACTGAAAATCGACACATCCTTGGCCTTGACGCGACTGCCGGCGCCGCCAAACAGTGGTTTGCTCTTTTTCTTGACGGTAATGGGATTGATTCCCTGGCGGCGCAATTCGGCGCGCACCAGGTTGGGGCTGGCTGCGATCTGCTGTCCTTTTAGCCTGACGCCGCGTTTATCGCGCCCTTGCCAGAGAAATACTGTGGGTTGTGCAGTTCCTTTTGCCATAACCTAGTCCTTGGTTACCCGGTTGATTTCAATTAAGTCCGTAATGCCAGCCGCCACTTTCTGCCGGGCGGATTCGCGTAAGTCCGCAATCCCTTCTTTGCGTGCCTGTTCAGCAATCTTCAGAGCATTGCCTTCTTCCAGGATCATGCGCGCAATGGAATCAGAGATCGGCATGACTTCAAAAATACCCGACCTGCCCCGGTAGCCTTCATTGCATTCGGAGCAGCCAATAGGCTTGTACAATTTTACATGATCAACTTCGCCGATGGAAAAACCGGCCTGCAACAAGGCTTCCCGCGGCATTTCGTCTTTTTGCTTGCAGGAGTGCAGGGTGCGTACCAGGCGTTGTGCAATGACCAGGTTGACCGCTGAGGTGATGTTGTACGACGGCACCCCCATGTTCATCAGTCGCGTGATCGACTGGGGCGCATCGTTGGTATGCAGTGTGGAGAGCACCAGGTGCCCCGTTTGCGCCGCCTTGATCGCGATCTCGGCTGTTTCGAGGTCACGAATTTCGCCGACCATGATGACGTCCGGATCTTGCCGCAGGAAAGCCCTCAACGCGCGGGCAAACGTCATGCCCTGCTTGGTGTTTTGCGCCACCTGGTTAATGCCGGGTACGCGAATTTCCACCGGGTCTTCAACCGTGGAAATGTTGCGGCCTTCGTCGTTGAGCAATTGCAGAGCAGTGTAAAGCGTTACGGTTTTGCCGCTACCCGTAGGCCCGGTAACCAGGATCATGCCATACGGTTTTGACACGGCAAACTCATACAGCGTCCGCTGCTTGTCTTCAAAACCCAGTTGCTGGATGCCCAGCTTGGTGGCAGCCTGGTCGAGGATACGCAGCACCACCTTTTCGCCAAACAAGGTGGGGCAGGTGCTGACGCGGAAGTCGATGCTCTTGTTGCGCGACAGGTTGAGCTTGATACGTCCGTCCTGGGGGACGCGCTTTTCAGCAATATCCAGCCCGGCCATGACCTTCAGCCGGGAAGACAAGCGTCGCGACATCTGGATGGGCGGGGCGGCTACCTGTTTGAGCACGCCATCAAGCCGGTAGCGGATCCGGTATTTTGCTTCGTAGGGTTCGAAGTGGATGTCCGATGCGCCCTTGCGAATGGCATCCAGCAATACCTTGTTGATGAACCGGACCACCGGTGTTTCATCAACCGACGGGTCGCTGGCGTCATCGGTGAGTTCAACGTCGGCCTGCAAGCCCAGGGTTTCCAGGCCGTCTTCCTCATCCAGGTCATCAAACACCGGGTTGGTCGCTTCCATGGCGCGCTGTATCGCCGGCGCCAATTGATCAGAAGCCACCATGATGGGTTCAACATGGAAACCGGAGCTGAAGGCGATTTCTTCCAGCACAGCGTGGTCGGTAGGATCCTTGAGGCCAATAAACAGCTGGTTGCCGCGCAGATGCAAGGGCAAGGCCTGGTGTTTTTCGATCAGGACTTCACTGACGAGGCTAAGCGGGGCCTGGCTCAGGTCGAAAGCGCGGATGTCGATCAAGGGGATGCCAAATTCACTTGCTGCGGCGGCTGCCAACCGGCCCGGTTCCGCCGTGTTGGAGTGAATCAGCCAGGACAGCAGGGACTTGTTTTTCTTGGCAGCCTGGGCGCAGGCGTCCTCGGCCTGGGCCGAGTTGAGAATGTTCTCCTCGACCAAGCGTCTTGCCAGTCCATTCAGTCTGCTGGTGACCTTAAGTTCCGTGCTCACTCCTTTCCCCCATAAACATTATACCTGTTTATCATTAAATGTCTGCAAGTGACTGTTCAAAATCAGAAAATCGAAAACCGCCCTTACGACGCCCTTAGGCACTCCATCATCCGCATTTTGGGCCGGGAATCAAGCCCCTTTGTAGGAGCGCCCTTGGGCGCGAACCGTCATCATGGTATCGCATTGCGACAATCAAATGGCACATAGTTGGAAGAGGCCGGAAGTGGCGCAGGTAAATTCCATGCGTCCGGCAACCAGTGTGCCGGTCAAGGTGATCACGGGGTTTGGTGTGGCCCGGGTATTCCGGGTTGCAATGGTGATTACCGGCTGTGGGTGCACGGACCGCTGAGGGAAATACTCGCCACGTATTGCGTTGGCGCTGGAAACTGGTAGCCGGTTTTTGATTCGGTAATGGCTGGAATGGTGGGATGTGCCAAGCAGAGCGATGCTACTGCGGTCTTAGCCACTGCAGCGCTACTAAAAGCCGCGCTGACTTTGGAGCGTATTGCGTAGTCGTTGTAAACCGGCAGCCCCAGCGTCAGGATGATGGCGATGATCGCGATCACGATCATCACTTCGATCAGCGTGAACCCCCCCCGGTAAAACCCACTGTAAAACCCCCCGTAAAACACTCAGGGCGTCCGGTTGAACGGCCCGGGGCAATGTGGTTTGAAGTCATGAGATATTTCTCCAGCCCGTTTTTTTGACAGTTCCGCTTACGCATTTCGGGCGAACTCAGAACCTGCGCACCGTTGGCCGGTGTACCACGGGTCGTGGACCGGCCATTCTTCCCTGCCCCAGGCAGGCGTTAACGTCCCTTTAAGACTAAAGATTCAGCGCGTCCGCCGCAAGCGGCAAACGATGGCCACCCCGGATCATGCTCAGTTTCGCCCAATAAAAAGCCCCCGGCAAGCGGGGGCTTTTGGTCGTTACTTGATAAAACCAGTTACTGGCTACTAACGGCAGGTTGCCGGTACGTGAGCATCGCTACCGGTGGTGTGCGTGCAGAGCCATTCAATGTGGCCCGAAAGGGCCGTGTATAAGCCCGTCAGCACCAGCGTTGGGGCGGTGGCCGCACCGGTAGCTTGTGTTATCATGGTCACTACCGGTGCCCCACAGGTGCCGCTGACAGTGACGGAAAGCACGTAGGTGCTGGCAGTGAAGTCATAACCCACCGTAGTGTTGTCTGGTGTAATATTCGGGTCGCTCTGGCAGGTCTCCGCCACCGCCAGTTTGGCTGCGGCCGCGACACTCAATGCCTCAGCGACTTTGGTGCGAACGGTGTAGTCCTGGTAGGCCGGCAAAGCCAACGACAGCAGAATGGCGATGATCGCGATAACGATCATCAGTTCGATCAAGGTAAAGCCTTTGGCATTCATGTTTTTCACACATTTACCCTCCTGGTAAGAAAGACGGGTTTTATGCCGCCGGTATATTCCCTTGAATCTGGGACGCGATAGTTAATGCAAGTTGGATGCCAAAATAGTTAGTAATATAAATACAATAACTTAAAGCACTCATCGACGGTTCTGCTTTCAGTTTCTGGCACAAAAAGGTCACATCACGACAATTCCTGTCACAAACTAACGTTCGGAATCGGTATTTCCCTTCTCCTGGTACAACCTACAGACCTTCCCGTTCTGCCATAACCGCGGTATCCCTCTGTCCGGCAACGGCGTCTGTTTCCAGCGTACATCGGCAACTGCGAGCTCTTGCCGAGCGAACACAAGGAAAGCAATGGAAATGATCAGGGCCGAAGTTAACAATACTAATGCCGTGGTGGTGGATTGAACTGTCACTCGCGGCACTGGAAATAACCCCAGCAGGATGCCGCAGACGAGAACTCCGGTGACTTGGCTGGCCGGCATTGTCATTACGCCATCAAGGCAGGCGAGAATTATCGCCGCCAGCATGCCGCAGGCGAGAAAGCCTGCGAGCTGTGCGTCTTGCGCGGAAACTGCATACGGGTTGCGCAAAAAGTACGCCAGCCTGTAAAAGAGCACTCCTGCAGCAGCCAGCAGCAAAAACAGGGCTGGAATGCCCCACTCCAGCATGAACTGCAGGGGAAAATTGTGCGGGTGCCCGGCACGGTCAATCGGGCCGGTGCACGCATGGTTCATCGGTCCGATGCCAAGCAGTGGGTGGGATTGCGCATCATCCAGGGTTGCGCGCCACATGGCGATGCGCCCCGAAGAAGTCCACATCCTCTACCCGGTGAGGGGTTCCGCGAATTGCCCGGTGCTTTCGCCGAGCGCCTGGATGGCTGCGGCATTACTCGTGGGACGTGCGGGCTCGGCTTCAGACGAGGGGGACTTGGGCTGCTCCTGAGCATTGCTGACCGAGTAGACTACCAGCTGCTGGTGAGCGACTACCATCAACCCGTAAATCGCCAATGCAGCGATCAGCCCGAATAATTGCCAACCGATGAGGGCTTTGCGGATACCCGGCAAGATGATCACGGCTGCGAGCAGGGCAACAGCAATGCCTACTGCGGTACCGCGCGCTCCGGTGGCGATCACGACGTACCACCCCAAAGCCAGCGCTGCTCCGCAGAAAATCTTTGCCAAGGGCCTGCCGGGAAATAGCAGAGGCAGCGCTGCAATGACGGGCATGGACCAGGTCTGTACCTGGTTGTAAAACCGTGGCCAGGAGAAATGCAGGAGGGCAATTCGCGGATGAAATTCCAACCCGAGAGACAGGGCGGCGAATACTCCCAACAGTTCCTGCATTCCAACCGCCAGAACCACCATGGCGAGCAGCGCTATGGCAACCTGGTCAAACGCCGTGCCGGCGACGTGGCGGCAGGCTGCCACCGCGAGAACTGCCAACAGGCACAAGCCAAGTAGAGAGACTTCGGCCAGAGAGTATGCCAATGACATGGTCGAGGTGGCGTTGTGACCAGATGACACTACCCCCAGGCCAAGTAGTGCCAACCACACGGTGATCAGCCAGCGGGGCACGCGTCCGAGCTGCAGCGCAAAAGCCGCGCGCAGCTTTGGTTTGAACAGTACTATCGCGAAAATCAGGGGAAACAGGCAGAGTTCAAGAATGCGTTTGACGTCAAACGTCCACATGGTGTCGTGCAGGGTAACGGTTGAGGTCAGCAGCAAATAGCCGCCCAGAAAAATGGCAACACCTACGGCCAAGACGCGGGTCATAGCGGCCCCACGTAGGAGCGCGCTTGCGCGCCATTAAGGATTTTGGCCGCAAGCGGCCATTGCGAAGGATGCGCAGGTGCCGCGAAGGCCATGGATGGCCGCAAGCGGCCATTGCGAAGGATGCGCAGGTGCCGCGAAGGCCATGGATGGCCGCAAGCGGCCATTGCGAAGGATGCGCAGGTGCCGCGAAGGCCATGGATGGCCGCAAGCGGCCTCCTACAGGGTTAGTCAATCCCGAATTTCTTCAGCTTGTAGCGGAAAGAGCGAAAACTGATGCCCAGATTTTCTGCAGCCCTGGTTTTGTTGTAGCGGGCCGCCTTGAGCGCGTCCACCAGCATCTGCTTTTCAATGTCCCCCATGTAGGAGTCCAGCGACAGGTCATCGGTCTTGTCCGCGCCAATGGCGGCAGCCTTGGACGAATCCACGACACCGACATGTTCCAGCATCAGGTCCGCAGGCTGGATGAGCGGACCCTCGCACATGGTGACTGCGCGCTGCAGGATATTGATCAGCTCGCGCACATTGCCGGTGAAGTTATGGTGCTTGAGGGCTTCCATGGCTTCCTCGGAAAACTCGGGTGTTTCACTGGCATCCCACTGCTCCGTGACTTCCTTGAGGAAATGCCGGGCCAGCAAGGGTATGTCTTCAGTGCGTTCCTGGAGACTGGGCAGGTGCAATTCGATCACGTTCAGGCGGAAATAGAGGTCGCTGCGAAACTTTCCGCTTTCTACCAGGGGCTTGAGTGCCTGGTGTGTTGCGCTGAGGATGCGCACGTCGACTTTAACTTCTTCGCGACCACCGATTGGCATCACGGCCTTTTCCTGGATTACCCGCAACAGCTTGACCTGCATGTGCAATGGCAGGTCTGCCACTTCGTCCAGCATGAGGGTGCCGCCATCGGCAGCCTTGAACAGGCCGTCCTTGTCTGCGCCGGCGCCGGTGAAACTGCCTTTCTTGTGCCCGAAAAATTCGCTCTCCATCAATTCAGACGGGATAGCGCCACAGTTAACCGGCACAAAAGGTCCATCGCGTCGCGGCCCCAGGTCATGGATAAGCCGGGCCGCCAGTTCCTTGCCTGAACCGGATTCGCCGCTGAGCAGTACGGGCGCCTGGCTGCGCGCCAGCTTGGCGATCATGGCCTGGCACTGCCTGATGGCTGCAGATTTTCCAATCAGGCGATTGAGGGCATCCGGTAGCTCGGGAGCGCCGCGACCATCCACAGCCTGCTGCTCACCTTCTGCATCTTTGCCGAGGCGCAGTGCGGTGTTGACCAGCTTGCGCAGCACCGCAAGGTCGACCGGTTTGGAGACGAAATCGAAGGCGCCCAGTTTCAAGGCGTGAACGGCATCTTCGACCTTGCCATGCGCGGTGATTACCGCAGTCGGAAGTTGTGGGTACTTTTCGGTAATTTCCCGCACCAGGTCCAGCCCGTTCCCGTCTGGCAAACGCATGTCAGTAAGGCAAAAACTGAAATCGGTGGTCATCAGGGCGCGCCGTGCAGCCGCTAGGTCCTCGACCGTGGTGACATTCAGCCCCATGCGGCTCAATGTGAGGTTCAGCAACTCGCGAATGGCTGGCTCATCATCGATGACCAGTACGCGTTTGACCTCGGGTTTCATTGGGATTCAGGTTTCATCTGGATTGGGCTTCATATGCTTTCGGGCTGCAGCTTGACTGTTTTGCACGGGTGTCCATGGGCCGCTCTTTTCCTCCTGTGGCCTTCTGCTCGGGGCCAGCCCCATACGGATATGAAAAGCCGTGCCGACCCCCGGCTGAGAGTCTACCGTAAGTTCGCCCTGGTTTGCTTCACACAACTGCCGGGCAATGTATAAACCGAAGCCCGAGCCCTCTTTGCGAGTGGTGTAGAAAGGCTCGAAAACGTCCTGAATGCGTGAAGCGGGAATGCCGGGTCCATTATCCTCGACCGTGATGACACAGTAACCCGCGCTTTCATCCTTGCGCATTTTCAGCTCCGCACGGGGTGAGCGCTTGACACTTGCATGATGCACGGTATTGTCGAGCAATTTCCACAGGGCTTGATGCAACTGGCTCTTGTCAAATACGACATAGGTCTTGCCCACTTCAATAAGGAGATGGAAGTCGAGGTTCTTCGCGGTTTGAGTGGTCTTGAATTCTTCGGCAAGGCTTTTCAGAAAGGCATTCAACTCTACCGCTTCCGGCCGTGATTGTTCCTGGCGCGACAACTGCAGGATGTTTTCCACGATGCCGTTCATGCGCTTGGATTGATCGAGAATGATATTGGTCAGCCGCATGTCGTTCAGTGTGATGGTGGGAGATTCATCCAGCAGCTGAGCGGCGTGGGTGAGAGCCGCCAGGGGGTTGCGGATCTCGTGTGCAATGCTGCCCGACAGCTTGGCCAGAGAGTTGGCTGATAACTCCAGGGCACGACGCGAAATCACGCTTTCATCATTAAGGAACATCAAGGCCCCCTGTGCATCCTCACCGGGCATGCTGGCAAACGCCGGGACGACCTGCGCCTGGCTGGCCTCCAGCACAACCGGTTTCATGACTGTGCTGGGCTCGGCCAGCCATTTTTCCAGCGTACGGTCGAGGCGTGGAGAAATATCAGCCAGCAAAAGTTCTCGCACTTTGGGGCTGCCCAACAAAAACCAGGCATATTCATTCATCAACTTGATGCGCCGGTTATGATCGACCGCAATGATGCCGGTGCTCATGTTGCGGATGATGACGTCATTGAGCGTCGTCAGGTCGGCGATGCGGGTTTCATGCTTTTCTGCGATCAGGCGGTAGTCCCTGGCCCAGAATGCCAGCATGTGACTCAACAAACAGAAAATCATCGCGGTGGCGCCGTACAGGCCGGCCCGCAGTATTTCGTCTACTACTGGCCCGGGTGCAGCAAGCGCCAGGGCAGCCTGAGCTATCATGCAGATGCTGGCCACAGCGGCAAGGAACAAGGCGCGGCGCAGTGACAGCAACATGCCCGCCAGCGCACTGCCGAACGTCAGCAGGATACCGACGCCGCTGTTGAGTCCGCCGAGGGCAAACAACAGGGCCGAAAGCCATAGTATGTCCGCCAGCAAAGCATGGCGTGCCAGCGCGTGTGCGTTGGCCTGTGGGCGGTGCGCAATAAACAATTCAAACGACGACAGCAGCAGGTAACCCAGTAGCAGCAGTGCGGCAATGGCGGTTGAAGCAAAGGGTTTGTCAGTCAAGCCTGCAAAATTACTTGCAAGCAATAGCACTGCTATGACGAGGCGATAAGCACCAATATAAGTTAGGATTCGGCGCGTGAGAGATTCCGGCAATGGATAAGGGTTGCCCTCGTTTACGGCGTTGCGGTCAATTCCTGTTGCAGCCATTAGTCTCCCCTGCCAGCGTGGTGTCCTTGATTAGCGCGCGCCACAAAAGTATATCATCCGCTTGTTCCGCTGATTCCGGTCTTTGTGCTCCAGCTTGCATCATGCCAGGTCCGAACGGGTCGAGACCGCAGCGGGCAAGACGGCGTGGCGTTTTTGATTTAAATTCCAATTCAGGGGAAAATGCCAGACTTTGTCGCGGCCTTCACGCCGGGACTTCGGG
>SHZL01000030.1 GCA_009692275.1 Lysobacterales bacterium
CCCTGCTTTTCCGGGTCATTGCGCGTGATGTCCGGGCTGATTTCGGTCCAGGTAACACCGCGTTCGGCGCTTTTCAGCACCATCTGGGTGCCAAAATATATGATCGAGGGGGCCTGCGGCGAGACTGCGACCGGTGCGTTCCAGTTGGCGCGGTACTTAAGGTCTTTGGAGTCCATGCCAAACATGGTTTCAGGGTACGGAATGATGGTGCGGGTGCGCCGGTTGGAATGATCGTACTCGGTGAGCTCGCCGTTGATGCTGGTGGCATAGATCAGGTTGGGATTTTCCGGATCGAAGGCAATGTGGGCGCTTTCGCCACCGCCTACGTCATAAAAATCTTCCATGCCGATACCACCACTGAAGGTCTGGCTGGCGATGGACACCGTCGAGTTATCCTGCTGGCCACCGTATATCCGGTAGGGAAACAGGTTGTCGGTTACTACCCGGTAAAACTGCGCCGTGGGTTGGTTCAAGATGCTGGACCAGGTCTTGCCGCCATCGAAGGTGATGGTGGCGCCACCGTCGTTGCCGCTGATTATGTTCTTGCTGTCTTTGGGGTTGATCCACTGGTCGTGGAAATCGCCGTGCGGGGCGGCCATTTTCTCCCAGGTCTTGCCGCCGTCGATGGATTTCATCAGGGGCACGTTCATTACGTATACCGTGTTCTCATCCACTGGATCGGCCGTGACGTGGATGTAATACCAGGCGCGCGTGTGCAACACGCGGTGACCATTCATCAGCTTCCAGGTTTTACCCGCATCGTCGCTGCGCCACAGCCCGCCCTTGTCTCTCTCCGCTTCCACGATGGCGTATACCCGTTGCGGATTGCTGGCCGACACGCCCACGCCAATCTTGCCAATCATGGGCGGCAATCCACCCGCGAGTTTCTTCCAGGTATCACCGCCATCAATGGATTTGAAAATGCCCCCGTCGGTGCTGCCGGACTGGACAAACCAGGGAGTACGGCCGTGATGCCACATCGCCGCATACAGGATGTGCGGATTGGTGGGGTCCATGACCAGATCGGAGGCGCCGGTACTGGCATTGACCTTCAACACCTGCTGCCAGGTCTTGCCGCCATCGGTAGTGCGGTAGATGCCACGCTCATCGCTGGGCGCCCAGATCTGGCCCTGCACCGCCACAAAGGCGATGTCGGGGTTGCCGGGATTAATCTCGATCTTCGAAATCTGGCCGGCTTTACCCAGTCCAATATGGGTCCAGGTCTGGCCGGCATCGACCGACTTGTAGACGCCATCACCGACCGCGGTGGTAACGCCGCGGATCGGCGCTTCACCGGTGCCCACGTAGAGCACGTTGTTATCCGATTCAGATACTGCCACGGCGCCGATGGTGCCGACCTTGAAAAAGCCGTCGGAAATATTCTCCCAGGTCGTTCCGGAATTTTCAGTTTTCCACACACCACCCCCGGTTGCGCCCATGTAGTAGAGCCAGGGTTTGCCAGGCACGCCGGTCACCGTGGTGACGCGCCCGCCGCGCCACGGACCGACCATGCGCCATTCCAGGCCCTTGAGTGGACCAGCGTTGGTGGCTGTAGCGTCATTCGGATCAGCGGCGATCAGACGGGTGATGGAGAACACGGGAATGGCCGCGATGATGCACAGCAGGATCAGTTGGCTCAGATAGGGACGCAGGCGCATGGAAGGACTCCCAATTGGTTATCTCCGCAGAATAAACAATTTCCCGGTGAAACGCACCCGCTGTTGACAAACAATGAAAGTCGAGTTAACTTGAGTTTATAAATTTCACCGGGAGCCTGAACCATGAACGTAACCGTTGCCTCCACCCAGATGGCCTGCAGCTGGGATATAGCCGCCAACATCGACCGCGCGGAACGGCTGGTGCGCGAGTCAGCCAGGGCTGGCGCGCAGATCATCCTGTTGCAGGAACTGTTCGAAACACCCTATTTCTGCATCGATGTGCAGGAGCAGCACTTCGGCCTCGCCCACGCGCTGCAAGAAAGCGCCACCATCAAGCGCTTCCAGGCCGTGGCGCGCGAACTCGAAGTCGTGCTGCCCGTTTCCTTTTTTGAGCACGCCGGTCTCGCTTACTACAATGCGGTGGCCATCATCGATGCGGACGGGCGTATTGCCGGGCATTACCGCAAAAGCCACATCCCGCAATTTCCGGTCTACGAGGAAAAGTATTATTTCAGCCCCGGTGACACCGGGTTCCTGGCAGTTGATACGCGCTACGGCCGTATTGGCGTAGCCGTTTGCTGGGATCAGTGGTTCCCGGAAGCTGCCCGGGCCATGGTATTGCAGGGCGCTGAAATCCTGTTCTACCCAACGGCCATTGGCAGCGAACTGTATTCGCCGGAACTGGACAGCAAGGATCACTGGCAGACAGTGATGCGCGGCCACGCGGCCGCCAATGTGGTACCGGTGGTGGCATCCAACCGCGTCGGCAAGGAAAGCAGCGGCGAGCTCGGCATGGAATTCTATGGCTCATCGTTCATCACCGACTGCACCGGCGCCATGTTGGCCACAGCCGACCGCAGCAGCGAAGGATTCCTGACGGCCACCCTGGACCTTGATTCCTCCCGGGAGTACCGCCGCAGCTGGGGGGTGTTTCGCGACCACCGCCCCGATTTATACGGAGCATTGTTGACTCTGGATGGAAAGCACGGCTTCGATGGAAAGCACGCTACATCCGGCCGCGTGACCTGAGTCATGCTGCCACTGCGCCGCTTTGGACTGCTGTCGGTGATCGGGTGCATCACGCTGATGCCGCTGCTGGTATTGCCGGCAATGGTAGGCACACTGATCGACGAAACCACGCTCACCGAAACCCAGGCAGGCTGGTCCGCCTCACTCAATTTTCTTGGCGGCGCCATCATCGCCGGACTCATGGCCTTGCGCATGCACCGCCTGGATTTGAGCAAGGTCGCAGCAATCGGGCTCCTGGTAGCTGCAATCGGTGACGGGCTCTCAGGCTTTAGCACCGGGCATGCTCCTGTGTTCCTGTTCGCGCGCTTTTGCACAGGGGTCGGCGCGGGTGCGGCCTACACGGCTGTGCTCGCAGCGTTTGCCCGGTTGCCGGAAGTAGACCGGGGTTATGCCGTGTTTGTGACCCTGCAATTCACCATCAGCGGACTGGGGCTGTTTTTGTTGCCGGTTTTCTCCCAATGGCTGGGTGCACGAGGTATGTTCCTGTCGATTGCCGCGCTGGACGTGATCGGCCTGGCCTTTAGTTCAAGCCTGCCCGGCAGGGCGGTGCAAAACGAGGCGATTGAAGGTGGCCGGACGGAACTGCATGTGTTGCTGGCCTGGACGACGTTACTCGGAGCTCTGGGTTTCCTGATTTTCGAAGCCGCTCTGGTTGCGCAGTACACGTACATTGAGCGCGTGGGAGTTTCCCTTGCGCTTACAGACCAGCAGGTGGGAACAGCCCTGCTGGTTGCCTCCCTGGCCGGCATACCCGGCGCCCTTTCCATTGCCCTGCTCGGTGCCCGCGTCGGGCGCGTGGGCGGCTTGAGCTTTGGCGTAGCCGTTGCCATCGCCGGGCTGATAATTATGATTTCAGCTGACATGATTTCAACCGTGCAGTTCCTGCCCTACGTGCTTGGCGCTGCCATGATCAGCTTTGCCTGGGCGTTTTGCCTGCCCTATATCCAGGGCTTGATGGCTGCACTGGATCCCCATGGCAGCGCCGCTGCGCTGGGCTCGGCTTCCTCCACCATCGGCGGGGCTATAGGCCCGGGACTGGCAGCACTGGTGGTTGGCACCGGTGTATACCAGCACGTGATGATGTTCACCATTGCCCTGCTACTGCTGGCGCTGACCAGCTTCTTTATCGCCAGCCGCCGTGTTGTACAACCCTGAAGGAGTGTGACCACCGTGTATATGCAATCTTCCGCAAACCCGGCCGATTTTGGTTTCTATATGCCGGGTGAATTTACCCCGCACACCTGTTGCTGGATGGCCTGGCCCAGTCGCGCAGGGGAGTGGGGCGACGCTGCCGAAACCGCACAGGAATATGCGGATGTCGCCAATGCCATCGCCCGGTTTGAGCCGGTCATGATGGTGGTGCTTCCCGCGGGCGCGGCGCAGGCGCGTGCCTTGCTGGGTGAGAACGTCACGCTCATCGAAATGTCCATCGACGATTCCTGGGCGCGGGACTCAGGGCCGAACTTCCTTATTAACGCGGCCGGTGAAGTGGCCGCCAGCAAGTGGCAGTTCAATGCCTGGGGAAAAAAATACCATCCCTATGACCAGGATGCCCTGATGGGTTCACGCATACTGCAGCACGCCGGGGTGAAGGAATTCACCTCGCGCATGGTGGCCGAAGGTGGAAGTATTTCGGTCGATGGCGAAGGCACCATCATCAGCACCGAATCCTGCCTGCTTAACCCCAACCGCAATCCGACCTGGAGCCGCGCCGAGATCGAGGCTGAATTGTGCCGCACCCTGGGCGCGGAGAAAGTCATCTGGCTGCCGGGTGACGTGGAAGAAACGGAAACCGACGGTCATGTAGACGGTGTGGCGGCATTTATTGAACCCGGCCGGGTTTTAATTGAGATCAATCCGGACAAAACCGACCCGCATTTCTACGTCGGCCAGGAAAACCTCGCCGCGCTGCGCGGGCAGACCGATGCGCGTGGCCGGAAACTCGAAATCGAGTTCATCCATGAAGGCCCCTATCACCCGCATGTGTGGAACACCGGTTGCAGCTCCTACATCAACTCCTACCTGGCCAATGGTGGCGTGGTCGTGCCCGCTTATGGTTACGACCGCGACCAGGCAGCGGTGGAGACCTACCAGCGCCTGTACCCGCAGCGGGTGATAACTCAGGTGTACATCGGCCAGATTGCTCTCGGCGGCGGCGGCGTGCACTGCATTACCCAGCAACAGCCTTCTGCGGCCTGAAGGCCATGCCGCCGCGGCAACAGATCGGATTGCGCAAGACCCACACCGCAGTGCACAAGCCGGGCATAGAGCGGCGCAGGTTATTGCTGCAGGCCGCCTATGAACTCTTGTGCGAACAGGACATTGAAACCGTCACGTTTCGCGATATTGCCAAACGGGCTGGAGTACCGGAAGGATCGGCCTACCACTTTTACGCCAATCGCTTTGACCTGTTCACAGCGCTGGCAGATGATCTGAGCCGCTTGTTCGTAGAGGCTCACCAGCGCGCTGTGCCCGCTGCCCGTCGCCGTACCTGGCAGGACCTTGCGGGCTGGCTGGTGGATGTGGGTGCACGGGTGTACGCGGAAAACCCGCCTGCCCGGCAATTGTTGATCGGCGGCAAAACACCACCCGAAGTGAAACAAGCGGATCGCAGGAACGACCGGCAGGTCGGCGAGTTGATGTACGCGGTTTTTGCGCGCTACTACGATGTGCCCGACACCCCGGAGCTGCATGCAGCTTTTTACTATTTCATCGAGATCACCGACCTGATCTTCACCATATCCGTGATCGACCACGGAGAAATCACGCCCGGCATGCTGGCCGAGGCCAAACTCGCCGGCACCGGCTATCTCGGCACCTATCTTGCAGGCGTGGAACCCGTTGGTTGCGGTTCTTCTTCCAACAGTTTCTCCGGATGATGCTGCGTGCGAAACAGCAGGATGGCCAACAACAACATGAACGCCAGCAGGCCCCGCAGGGCATAGTCCTGTCCCCAGTTGGTGTGATCGGCGACCGCGCCGAAGACCATCGAACCTGCCGCTGCCCCGAGGTTGCCAATGGACATGTAGATGGCAAACTGCGTGGCGGATTCGGCATGGGCACAGATGCTCATGGCCAGCGCCAGCGCCAGCGCACACACCATGATCACTGGCAATAGCAGGATCCAGGCCGACCTCATGAACAACACATAACTGTTGTTGGTCCACAGGCCCTGCAAACCGGCCAGCAGGAAGGCATGCACGACCATGAGGAAGATCGTCAGCCCCATCATGCGGTTGGCCCCGAACATGTCGATCATGGGCCCAAGGCCCAGGGCCAACACGGCGCCGGTGAGGCCCATTACTGCATTCAGATTCGCCCATTGTTCCGGCGTGAAATCGAACACGTTGATTGCAGCGATGGGCATGAGCGCCGCACCATAGCCGCTCACCAGGCCATCGAAAAACATGATGGTGGCTATGACCAGGCTGGCCCGGGTCCAGAGAATGTGATTGAGATCGGAAAATACCGTGCGGAATGACGGAGGCCTTGGATTTTGGGGCGAAGCTTCGCCCCTGGACCAGGGAAAGAGGCGCTCGCCCTTGCGTTCACGCACGAGTGCCAGCAATACAAACAGGGAAAACGTACCCGCGGCGCATAGCTGGCCGGTGACCGGAATGCCATACACAACCAGTGAACTCCCGGTAACGGCGGCGGTAGCAGCCCACCCTGCGGACTTGCCAAAACTCATAAACGCGTTAAGCCGGCCCTCTTCCCCCAGTGGCACGAGGTCGATCGACATGCCGTCAACCGCCACATCCTGCGTGGCAGTGAACACGTTGACCATGAAACAAATGGCGGTCAAAAGTCCGAATTGGCTGAGGGGATCTGCAATGACGGCCAGCGCCAGGAAACTGCCCACCATACCCAACTGCGCGCCAAGTACCCACGGCCTGCGCTTGCCCATGGGCAGGAATTCGAAATGATCCATCACGGGGCCAATCAGGAGTTTGCATGCCCAGGGCAAGGTGATGATGGCAAGGAACGTGGCAATCTGCATTGCCGGCACGCCCGAAAATGCCAGCCATGCAGGCAGTGCAATATGCATGAAGCCGGCGGGAATGCCCTGGGCAAAATACGCCAGCGCGCCGGTGGCGTAGCGCATGTTGGGACTATGGGACAAATACATGGGCGGTTGGGACATACTTAAGCGCTATCCGAAAACACGATTGAATTCAAAGTGTACGCATTAATGCCGGCATTACAAAGGCCGCTGGCAGCAGTAACTTTGTTTCACGCGAAGAATTGCGCCAGAATGCACCTTTCCTTACGCAGATACCTCCAGTACGCAGCAAACACCACAAGGACCCCCGGCATGAAACCATCAGTAACCGCTATATCCAGAAGCAGCCTGCTCGCAGTGCTATTGACCCTCACATCCAGCGCCCTACAAGCTGATGGCACGACCGTCATCAAGGCCAAAGCCTGGCTCGACGTGGCTGCAGGCAAATGGATAACCCCGGCCAACATCGTGATAGACAAGGGAATGATCTCCGCAATCAACCCGGCTGACCTGCCCGCGGGCGCGACCGTCATCGAACTCCCCAACCTGATGGTCCTGCCCGGGTTGATCGACGTTCACACTCACCTGTCGATAGAAATTGTGCCGGGCTGGGAATATGAACCCGTAACCTGGACTATCGGCGAACTCGCCTTGCGCTCCGGGAAAAATGCCGAACGCACCCTTATGGCGGGCTTTACCACGGTGCGTGAACTGGGTGCCTTTGGATTCGTTGATGTGGCTACCATGAAAGCGATTGACCGCGGCGATGTCATTGGCCCGCACATCATTCCTGCCGGCCACGCCCTGGGCATCACGGGTGGTCATTGCGACATCACCGGTTTTGCGCCGGGCATTGGTGAAGGTGACTATCGCAGCGGCGTTGCTGACGGGGTGGACGAGGTGGTCAAAGCCGTGCGCTACCAGATCAAGCACGGCGCCAAGGCCATCAAGGTTTGCGCCACGGCCGGGGTGCTGTCGTTTGAAGGGCCGGTCGGTGCGCAGCAGTATTCATTTGAAGAACTCAAGGCGGCAGCGGATGAAACCCACCGCCATGGCTTGAAGATCGCCGCCCATGCACACGGCACCGAGGGCATCATTGCAGCCTCGCAGGCAGGAATCGATTTTATTGAACACGACAGCATCATGACCGAAGAAGCTGCAAACATTATCAAGAAAAACGGCACCTGGGTGACACCCAACCTGTACTTGAATGAAGCCATAGACCTGGACTCGCTGCCGCCTGTGATTCGAGCCAAGTTAGAATCCTTGCAGCCCCTTTTGCTGGAGAGTTTTCAGCGTGACATGGCTATGAATCTGAAAATCGCCAACGGTTCTGATGCCGGCGTGTATCCGCACGGGCAGAATGCGCACGAACTAACAGCCCGCGTCAGCCACGGCATGGCGCCGCTGGCAGCCATCCGCAGCGCCACCATGGATTCCGCCGAAGCGCTGGGAACGCCAGATCGCGGCCAGGTGAAAGTGGGCCTCATGGCGGATCTGATTGCGGTGTCCGGCGATCCGCTGGAAAACATCAGCGTGCTGCAGGATGTGCCCTTTGTAATGAAACAGGGCGTAGTCTATAAGCAGGCTGAATGAGTACCGTGAAAGTCGGGAGCGTGGCATGAACACTTTGGGAAATACTGCGAGATTTGCCTTACTGCGCATGGCCCTGCCGCTGGCCCTGTTGCTGATCTCACTGGTGCTGGGCGGCTGTAATGCGGTGTTGGTGGAACAGCCCATGGGGGATGTGGTGGTCAAGCTTGACCCTGCCATCTGGCAGGGAACCTGGGTCAATGATGAAGTGGTGATACTGACTACGATACTGGATAGTGAAAAAGGCTTGCTGCAAGCCGCCTGGGTTGAACGCGGGGCTGAAGGTGAGGGAGCACACTTTGAGTCTGTAACCGGTACGGTGCGGCAAACCGGAGAAATGATTTTCCTCAGCATGGAAAAAGAGTCAGCGGAAGAGTTGGGCGCAACAGCAGCACCCGTTACTGAAATACCAGCGACCGATGCGCGGGCCACGGATGCACCGGCAATGGCCGCGGCGGCAACCCCGGCGCTGGTTACAGATGTTGCGGTTCCGCCGGAATATACCTGGACAAGAATTGATAATAATGGCAAGCGCATCATCCTGTGGTTGCCGGATGTCGAACACTTCCAACAGGCAGTGCAGGATGGACGCCTGCCCGGTACCGTCCGGGAAGATGAGGATGTCATGCTGGCTCCGCTTGCGCCAGCCCAACTCGATTTAATCAATTCCCCTGCAGGAAATCTGCTCAGCTGGTCTGAGCCCCAGGTTTTTGTCCGCATAGGCAATTGATTGGACATTTCCCGCCCTTATTGGGCTGACTATCGCGGGCTCTTGCAACATCTGCGGCAGGCTGCGCCTGCCACGGGTGAACTGCCCGGCCCACAGCAAGTCCAGTCACTGTTACCACCACACGCGGTAAACCAGCGCGGCCTGCCCATACGCTTCCGGCCCAGCGCCCTGCTGCCCGGCGCTGCCTACGAGCAGCATATTTTTCAAACCGGCGAAGTGAGCACACGATCAAACAATTGGCATGACCTGTTCAATGCGCTGGTCTGGTGCCGGTTTACGCGGCTCAAATCCGCCATGAACGCTGCGCATTTTGTGCAGCTCGGTTCGCGGCATAAACCCGACCGGGGACCGCAGCGCGATGCCCTGACCCTGTTCGATGAAAGCGGTGTGATTGTCGCGAGTACCCGCAGGGGTTTTCTCAACGCTCTTGCAGCGCGAGAGTGGAACGAAGTGTTTGTTCAGCAAAAATCAGTGTGGAACGAGGAGGTACTGGTCTTCGTCTGCGGCCACGCCCTGCTGGAGAAATTCCTCACACCGTACAAAGCATTGACCGCGCATGCACTGCTACTGCACATCAATGATGGATTGGCCAGCCTGCCGCGCGAAGAGGTGTTGCAAAACGTGGATCGCAGCCTGGCCCAACCCTTGCTTGAAAGCAGGATAGTTGCATCGACCGCGAGCCTGTCGCCACTCCCCTTGATGGGCATTCCGGGCTGGTGGCCGCAGTCCGGGCAGGACGCTGACTTTTATGCAGACCGGCGGGTTTTTCGCCCTTCTGCTGCAACCCAAGGGACGGCGGCCGTGCTTGAGTTTGCCGACTACCAGGCCAGGCCGTAATCCTCGCCCTCCTCACTGGCGCCACCCCAGAAACTGCCATTTATCCGGTCAATCCAGATCGCGGTGATGGGGCTGGCGGTGCGCTCAACCGTTTCTACCGTGTATCCCATCCGGCCCAATTCAGCGCGCACCCATTCGGGCACTTTATAGGTCAACTCCAGACGACCGGGCTCTGACTGGTGGTCACCGAACGAGCTCTGCATCTGGTAGCTGAGGAAGTTGTGGGCCTCCACCGCCTGTTGCACGTTCATGCCGAACTCAACCACGTTGAGAAAAAACTGCAACAGGTTCTGGTCCTGCGCATCGCCACCCTGCACTGAAAACGCCAGCAGGGGTTTGCCATCCTGCAGTGCCATGCTCGGCGTGAGCGTGACGCGCGGTTGTTGCCCGGGGTGCACCACGTTGAACGGGTTGAGTGCCTCATCCAGCACGAAGGCCTGCATGCGCTGGCTGAGGCCGATGCCGGTAGTACCCGCAATGAAAGCCGGCACCCAGCCGCCACTGGGGGTGACCGAAACCACCCAGCCTTCCTCATCGGCGGCCTGGATCGAAGTAGTGCCGGCAAGAAAGGCTTCGTCGTGCGTCATCAAGTTCACCTGCTGCAAACCAGCCGTGCCAACAACCTCGGTCTTGGGTGGAATCGGGTTCCATTTTTTCAGCAACTCCAGGTAGGGGTTTTTATCGTCCTGGAAGGGATAGGGGTCGCCTGGCCTGACCGTCGCGTCATTGCGTTCCATGTTGATCTGGCTGCGGCGCTGCCCGGCATAGTTCTTGGACAGTAGACCCTTGATGGGTTCTACCGGCGGAACACGGGGATCACCGTAGTAGAAATCGCGGTCGGCAAATGCGAGGTTCATGACCTGGTACAGCGTGTGAATGTAGCGTGCACTGTTATAGCCCATGCTTTTCACATCAATGTCTTCAAGCAGATTCAGGGCCTGCAGCATTACCGGCCCCTGCGTCCAGCTGGTCAACTTGAACACTTCAATGCCTTTGTAATTGGTGCTCACGGGTTCCTCGATGTGTACCTGCCAGTTCGCCAAATCCTCCAGCGTAATCAGGCCACCCGATTCGCGGGAACTGCGCACGATCTCCGCGGCAATGTCACCACGATAGAAGCGGCCGTAGGCGGCCATGATCGCTTCTTTGCGGCTCTTGCCAGCAGCCAGGGCCGTGGCTTCGGCATCGACCAGCTTTTGCAGCGTGGCCAGCAGGTCGGGTTGTCGGAAAATCTCACCGGCCACGGGGGCAGCGCGTTGTTCGGGTTGGTCGGCCTGTAAATGAGGGAGAAACACCTTGCTGGAATGGGGCCACTGCTCAAGAATTTTCCGGTTGTCCTCGATGTTATCGGCTTGTGATTGTTCAATAGCGTAGCCCTCGGCCATCTGCATGGCCGGTGCCAGCACGTCGGCCAGGCTCAGCCTGCCCCACTCGGCCAGCATCACCATCAGCCCGCCGGGCGTACCCGGGGTTACGGCCGCGAGTGGCCCGAATTCCGGTGGATAGGCCATACCCTTGTCACGGAAGAATTGAACGGTGGCTCCGGTCGGAGCTACTCCGAGCGCATTGAGTCCCTTCACTTCGCCAGTGTGAGGATTGTAGATCAATGCCTGGGTTTCACCGCCCCAGCCCAGCGTATCCCACATAGTGGAAGTCGCCGCCAGCATGGCGCAGGCCGCATCCACCGCGTTCCCTCCGCGGGTGAACGTCATTCCGCCCGCAGTCGCCGCCAGCGGCTTGCCGGTAACGGCTACCCAGTGCTTGCCGTGCAGTACCGGTTTGTAGGTTTTTTGCGCTTGAGCAGTGCTGATAAGGCAAAACAGGGTGACAATACTGCACACCACCAGCAAAGCCAAAACAGGGCGTGGTCGAATGCAACGTTGCTGCAGCAGCATGGTGATTACTGACTCCGTGGTTTCCGTTAAACTAGCAATTTGTGCGGAGTATACCCTTGTCCGATACATCACGACCGGATCAACACCCCGTTACGCGGTTCACCGGAACCGATCGCTACATCGCCACGGAAGACCTGAGCACTGCAGTCAATGCAGCCGTCACCCTCGGCCGCCCCATCCTGATCAAGGGCGAACCCGGCACGGGTAAAACCCAGCTGGCCGAGGAAATCGCCCGCAGCCTGGAACGTCCTTTGCTGCAGTGGCATATCAAGTCCACCACCAAGGCGCAGCAGGGCCTGTACGAGTACGACGCGGTGGCCAGGCTGCGTGATTCACAACTGGGCGATGTGCGCGTACACGACATCGGCAACTACATCATCAAGGGGCCGATGTGGGAGGCGTTTGAACAGGACCAGCAGCCGGTGCTGCTGATTGATGAGATCGACAAGGCAGACATCGAGTTTCCCAACGACCTGCTGCGCGAACTCGACCGCATGGAATTTTACGTGTACGAAACCCACCAGACCATCGTGGCCCGCCATAGACCCATCATCGTGATCACCAGCAACAATGAAAAGGAATTGCCGGACGCTTTCCTGCGCCGTTGCTTTTTCCATTACATTCGCTTCCCCGATGCGGCCACCATGACGGCAATCGTGGATGTGCATTACCCTGGCCTGAAGCAGGAGCTGCTCAAGGCGGCGCTGGAAACATTCTACCGCTTGCGCGAAGTGCCGGGCCTGAAGAAAAAGCCGTCCACCTCCGAACTGCTCGACTGGTTGAAACTGCTGCTGGCCGAGGATATTGCGCCCGAGACCTTGCGCAGCGATGACCGCCGCACGGTGTTGCCCCCCATGCACGGGGCCCTGCTCAAGAACGAACAGGACATCCACCTGTTTGAACGCCTGATTTTCCTGCATCAGCGCGAGGGTCGATGACCCAGTGCTCGTTGAGTTTCCTGCACCATGCTAATCGAATTTTTTTATCAATTACGTAAAGGCGGCCTTAAAGTCTCGTTGACTGAATTCCTCACCCTGCTCGAAGCGCTCAAGCAGGGCCTGGCGCAGTTCAGCATTGACGAGTTCTATTACCTCGCCCGCGCCTGCCTGGTCAAGGATGAAGCGCTGTACGACCGTTTCGACCGTGTGTTTGCGGCGCATTTTAAAGGCATAGAGCAAGTGTTTGGCCCGCCGGGCGCGGCCATCCCCGACGACTGGCTGCGCCAGCAGTTCGAGCGCATTTTCAGCGATGAAGAAAAGGCGCTGATGCAGGCCATGAACTGGGACGAGCTGATGGACACCTTGCGCAAGCGCCTGGAGGAACAGAAAGAAGAACACCACGGCGGTAACAAGTGGATCGGCACGGGCGGCACTTCGCCCTTCGGACAGGGCGGTTACAACCCGGCCGGCGTGCGCATCGGCTCCAGGGGCGGACAACGCTCGGCCGTGAAGGTGTGGGACCAGCGCGAGTACCGGAATTTTGATGACAGTGTCGAGCTCGGCACGCGCAACCTGAAAGTTGCACTGCGCCGTTTGCGCCGTTTTGCCCGGCAGGGCGCAGCCGATGAGCTGGACCTTCCCGGCACCATTGATTCCACCGCGCGCAACGCCGGTTACCTCGAAATCAAGATGGTCCCGGAGCGGCACAATGCCACCAAGGTACTGTTGTTCCTGGATGTGGGTGGTTCCATGGATGACCACGTGCGCGCCTGCGAGGAGTTATTCTCGGCGGCCAAGAGCGAGTTCAAGCACCTGGAGCATTTCTACTTCCACAACTGTGTGTACGAGGGTGTGTGGAAAGACAACCGGCGGCGGCACACCGAAAAGACTCCGCTTATGGACGTGCTGCACAAGTACCCCGCTGATTACAAGCTGATCCTGGCGGGTGATGCCACCATGAGCCCCTACGAAATCACCTATGCCGGCGGCAGCGTCGAGCATTTCAACGAGGAAACGGGCGCAACGTGGATGCAGCGCCTGCTGGCCACCTACCCCAAGGCCATCTGGCTCAACCCCGAGCCCGAACAGCGCTGGACCCACACACCCTCCATTCGCATCCTGTCCGAACTGATGGAGCAGCGCATGTTTCCGTTAACACTGGGGGGGTTGGAGAGGGGGATGCGGGAGTTGTCCTGAAGCAGCGCCCGAATTAAGCAGGCCGGTTCAAGGTTTAACGCCCCTGGCTATTTGAATGCCTACCTATTTGAATGTCTATGAACGGGACATCCTTTGCGCTGAAAAGTGCGCGAGTATCCTGATTGAGGAATGGGGGTGCATGATCTCCCACCAGCAGAAGCCTCGTGTTGTTCAGTTCGCCCCTCGCGATGCTCCCCGCAATTTCGGTGAAAAGCTGCCGCTGTTGCAGGACCAGGTTGCAAAGCCCGGGGTTCTGTACAAGAACCACGAACGAGGAACAGTTCGTTGAACCGGGCATGCCTGGGTGCTCAACTGGCAAGTGTGCTGAAAGAGTAAGCCAATAGATGAACTTTTTTGAAGCGGGCTCTTTCGAACGCAGTTCGACTATCAGACTCCAAACGTCTGTATCGCAAATACCATGGAAAGCAATCCCGCAACGATGAGCTTCGACAATCTGTTCGTCGAGTTCGGGAGCAAACCAAACGGTGTTGAACAATGCGGGGTACCATCTGTTCCGGCTGAACATCGTCCCGATGAAGCCGTGAATTGCCCATGTTGTATATCCCAGGTTGCCCAGCAATTCCGGAAGACAGTTTTCCGTTGGTAAGGTGGCCATGTCCGGATGAACTACCAGCAACCTGATTCCGCATAGTTCGCGCAACTCGCCAGGGACGGTGGAACCCTCAAACTTGACACTTCCCTGGTCAAGTAAAATACCAGCCCGGTCTGCCAGGGCCACTAGTGGCTCCAGTTGAAATCGATCGAGCCCGGGGTCATTAAATGTGCCCAGTGACTCAACGACAATCAGAATCAGGGATTCAAATTGCTCACCTGTCTCGGCTTGCGGTGTTCGCAACACTTCGCTGGCACTTTCCGCTGGTTGAAAGTCCTGGTTCTGAGAGTCCTGGTTAGCCGTTCCAAGTGCTATTCCAAGACTATAGAAGGAGGATGCTGAGACGTTGGTATTCAGCGTGTATGCATCACTGCCGGCAAGCGCGTTAGCAGAAAGCCTGATGTCAAGGAACGTTACGAAAGCAGCAAAAACAATGCAGGTCAACGCAACTGTTTTCGCACTCTGAGACTTCCTCAGCGACAGGTATGTGAGGGTGGTGCAAATCGCCACCAGGAGTAATACCTTGGCTACTTCAACGGCCAAAAAGGCCGGTTCCAGGCTGAACAGGTCGCTTATGGAATCAACAACACTCGCCAGACTGAAGTGGTAGGCGGGGGCAGCGGAAAAGACAATGTCAAGAACCAAAACCGCTGCCATCCCCAATGCAGCAACAATGGCGCCGAAAAAAATCAGCACTGCACATACCAGCATGTAATCAACGTTGAATACAGCCCGGTCAATAAACCAGAAATTGCCTACACACCAAAATGCCAAACCGGGAATAGCGGCGACGGCCAGCAGAGTCCATAG
>SHZL01000031.1 GCA_009692275.1 Lysobacterales bacterium
GAATTGCTCGAACTGCAAGGCGGCATTGAGTACGAAAGCTGCTGCTGGGCAGTGCGCACGGTCGTACGCCGTTTCCTCAGGAACCGGGACGGTGACTATCGCGACGGGATCTACCTCGAACTCAACCTGAAAGGCCTGGCCAGCATCGGCACGCGCGCAGAGGACCTGTTCAGCTATTGATCGACCTGGGGTCAACCAGCCGGACCGTCGTCCTTTCCTGCCTGCCGCTTTTTTCATCTGCGGGATTGCCGCTGAACGTGTAAAATGGGAACTTGCCTCGTGGCACTGCGTTCCATACTGCAGCAAGATCAATTCGGAGAACTCCCTGATGTACCCAGCACTTGTGACCTGGACAACCCGCAATACCTGCATGGCGCTAACTGCGTTGCTGTTAGCTCTGCCCGCGGTGTCGATGGCACAAAGTGGCAGTTCCTTCCCCACTTCTTCCGCCAGGGAAATTGATGCCATCGTTGCCCTGGTTGATGACGACGTAATCCTGCGCAGTGAGTTAGACCTTGCTGTTGCGGGCATTGTCGAACGTATCAAGGCCAGCGGTGACAGCATGCCACCGCAAAACCTGCTCGAGAGCCAGGTGCTGGAGCGCCTGATTATTCGCGAATTGCAGGTGCAAAAAGCACTGCAGACCGGTATTCGGGTGAGCGATGCAGACGTGGACCAGGCTCTGACCAGCATGGCCCAACAGAACAAGATGACCGTGCAGCAGATGCGCGAAGTGATCGAAAAAGACGGCGAGGACTTCGCTGAGTTTCGCCGCAATATCAGCGAAGAAATACTCACTGAGCGACTACGCCAGCGCATCGTCAATGGCATGGCGCCAATATCGGACACTGAAGTGGACATCATGCTGGCCTCGGAAGACCTGAGCGGCGGTGAATACAATATTTCCCACATACTCATTGCCGTGCCTGAAGGCTCCACGCCCCAGCAGATCAAGGATACACAGGCAGAAGCAGACGATGTCTATGAGCGGCTGGTAAACGGCCTGGAATTTGCCTCGGCCGCCATCAGCTATTCCGATGGACAGGAAGCCCTGGACGGCGGTGCGGTAGGTTGGCGCGATCTCAATAGCATCCCGGCATTTTTTGCCGATGCCATCCGGGGCATGAAGCCTGGTCAGTTTACTAAGCCCATTCGCAGCCCTGCAGGCTTTCATATTGTCCGGGTGAATGACTACCGCGAACAGCGGCAGGTGATGGTCAAGGAATACCATGCGCGCCACATCATGGTTGTGCCCAATGACCTGGTTACGCCGCGCGCAGCCATGGACCTGATAACCGATCTGAAGAAGAAACTGGATAAGGGCGAAGATTTCGCGATCCTGGCCAAGGAATATTCCGATGATACGGCCACGGCCAACGTGGGTGGCGACATGGGGTGGTTTCCCCCAAAGACGTACGGCGACAGGGTAGACCTCACCCTTGATGCCATGAGCGATAACCAGATCAGCGATCCGTTTCAGACCGAGGTGGGCTGGCACATCATCCAATTGCTCGGTACAAGGGAATCGGACCGCACCGAAGAAGCCATTCGTGAAGAAGCCCGCACAAAAATCCGCCAACAAAAATCCGAGCAGGAAATTGACCGCACCCTGAGGCAGTTCCGCGACGAAGCGTTCGTGGAAATCCGCCTGCCGGGAGCTGAAAATCCTTCCGGTTAACCTGCTGCAGAAAAACTTTCCTGGAATGAGATGAACCTTGCCCCAACCGTGCTTGCCATAACGCCCGGCGAGCCAGCTGGCATCGGCCCTGAAATCACAGTAAAACTGGCGCGCGAGCATCCGGAGCTGCGCCTGCTTGCAGTGGCGGACCCGGATTGTCTGCGCCGGGCGGCGGCCACGCTTGGCGTGCAGGACCCGGTGGTCGAATGGCACGCCGGAATGGACGTCCAGCCTGGCGTCCTCGCCTGTCTGCCCGTGCGCATGGAATGCGCGGAACGGCCGGGGCTGCCCGACCCGCGTAATGCAGCCTATGTCCTTGACACATTGCGCCAGGCGGTAGGCCTGATCAGCGAAGGCATCGCAGCGGCGCTGGTGACCGGTCCGGTGCACAAGTCGGTCATCAACGATGCAGGCTTCGGCTTCAGTGGCCATACGGAATTCCTTGCCGCGCTGGCAGGCTGCAAACAGGTGGTGATGATGCTGGCCGCGCCCGGTCTTCGTGTTGCCCTGGTCACCACCCACCTCCCGTTGCGCCAGGTTCCTGACGCCATTACCCGGGAGAAAGTGGAGGCCGTGATCCGGATCACGGCGCGGGAACTGCAGGAGCGATTCGGCATTGCTGAACCCCGCCTGCAAGTCCTGGGTCTGAATCCGCATGCGGGTGAGGATGGACACCTGGGTAGTGAAGATGAGGCAATCATCCGGCCCGCCATCGAAAACTGCCGTTCCGGGACCGTCACCATCGATGGTCCCGTTCCCGCTGATACCGCGTTTAACCCCTCACGACTGGGGGCCTGCGACGCAGTGATCGCGATGTACCATGACCAGGGCTTGCCGGTCCTCAAACATTTTGGCTTCGGCCGTTCGGTAAACATCACGCTTGGCCTGCCGTTTATTCGCACTTCAGTAGATCACGGCACAGCCCTGGACATTGCCGGGCGCGGGTTGGCCGAAGCCGGTAGTTTTTTCCATGCAGCCAGGATGGCTGCCGAACTGGCGACCGGGCGCAGCAGCGCTCCTTAGCTCATGCATCACCAGGCCAGGAAACGATTCAGTCAGAATTTTCTGCGTGACCCGCGAATTATCGAACGCATCATCCAGGCTATTGACCCCCGCCCCGGTGAAATAACCGTGGAGATTGGCCCGGGACGAGGCGCCTTGACGCGACCTTTGCTGGCCTCCGGCGCAGACTTGCACATGCTTGAAATTGACCGCGACCTTGCTGCCCGGTTGCAACTGGAGTTCGGGCAGTGTGCCAATGCTCACCTGCATGTAGGTGACGCGCTGGACATGGATTTTTCCGCCATTGCAAACGGTCAGAAATTCCGCCTCGTGGGTAACCTGCCTTACAACATATCTACTCCCATCCTGTTTCACGTTTTGCAATGGAGCAGTCTCGTGGTTGACATGTACTTCATGTTGCAGCGGGAAGTGGTTGAACGCATGGCGGCAACGCCAGGCAACAAGGCCTGGGGACGGCTGTCGATCATGTGTCAGTACCATTGCAGTGTTACGCAGTTGTTCACTGTGCCGCCGGAAGCTTTTTCTCCAGCCCCGAAGGTCCAGTCCAGCTTTGTGCGGCTTATGCCGCATACGCACCTGCCAGTGCAGATAAAATCCATGGAGTCTTTTCGCAAACTTGTTGGCCAATCATTTACCATGCGACGCAAGACCTTGCGTAACTGCATGCGGGGACTGCTGGAAACGGGACAAATCGAATCCGCCGGAATTGATCCCGGCCTGCGGCCGGAATCGCTGGGCCTGGAGCAGTTTGCCGCTCTGGCCAACCTGATGGATTAAACTGGAGGTCAGCCAAGAATTGGTCATGCTGATGCGTACATGAAAAACCTGCTGCACAAGATCGTTATTTCACCGCAACCTGCTTATCTGGGCCGGCAGCGTGAACAGCATGCGTTCGCGTATGAAATCACCATCACCAATCATGCGGACCAGGCGGTCAGGTTGCTCAACCGGCACTGGATTATCACCCATGGCGATGGCCAGATCGAACAGGTACAAGGTGAAGGGGTGGTAGGACAAACGCCGCGGCTGCAGCCTGGCGAGTCATTTACCTACTCCAGCGGTGCGGTTATCCCGACCCGCACCGGCTCAATGTCCGGCAGTTACGAGTTCTCCACGGATGCGGGTGAGCGGTTCCGTGTTCCGATTCCCGAGTTTGTGCTGGCAGCACCGGAATCCCTGCATTAGCTAGCTTGTTGCTTTGGGGTTGCTGAATGCAGCTGCGAGTTCTTCGAGGTGGGTGGCATAGCGCCGCCAATGCCCGATACCTTTCGCGTGGATTTTCTGCCGCACCTGCAGGCTGCTGGGCGTGTGAACTGCACGCGCGGCGGCATGGGGTTCAAGGCAGGCAGCTTCGAACGGTAAGTCCAGGAACTCCAGCAGTTTCCCCGTTTCCCGTTCCGGCTTGGTCACCAGCAGTTCGTAATCCACGCTCAACACCCGGTCCGGCAGCCTGTGCTGCCAGTAGGCCATGTGCCGCTGCTGGTCTTGCCAATAGGCTGCAAGGTCCTGGAAATCATTGGCAAATCCTGCTCCACCAATGAACAGCTGGCGGTAACAACTCCAGCACACATCCATGGCATCCCGCCGCACATGGATTACCAGCGCATCGGGCAGCATGGCAAGTATGGCGCCCACATGGGAAATATTGCCGGGCAGCTTGTCGGTAAATACAGCCGTGTCGCGATACCAGGGCCGGCACAAATCAAGATATTCAGCGCCCAGGCGCTGCCAGCCGCGCACATCCAGCGCAGCAGACCAACTCACCATGCTGGATTGCATGCGCCTGGACTGGTCTGCCAGCACCCTGGGGACAACAGGTAATTCGCTGGCCGCCGTTACGCCACTGTGTGCCGCCAGGATTTGCTCCGTAAGAGTTGAACCTGAACGTGGCAGGCTGACCAGGAAGACCGGTCTTGGGCCACTCCAGCCTGCCGGGCGCGGGGCAATTTCCACGTGTTCCATTGCCCCCCGGATATTTTCCAGCCAACGACTGAATTCCTCACGATCCCAGGGCTCGAGCTGCCGCTTCAACTGGTTGCCTTTGCGGTAATGCGCGAATGCCAGCTCAATCTGATCGCGCTGGTCCAACTCTGTGGCCAGTGCAAACTCAAAAAACACGTTTTGGGCGGTGTCATTGCTGTCTTGCGCGCTTTGTTGCAGTTGCTCAAATTCGCCATCCGTGAAGGCTGACGATTTGAGATTGGACAGGGACCACCAGGCAGTGCCGTCTCCCTGCTGCACCGCCATGGCCTGGCGATAGCAGCTTGCTGCGTCTGCTTCATTTCCAAGCGCCTTGTGCACATCCCCCAGTACCAGCAAGGCGGCATAGTGCTGCGGGTACCAGGCAAGGGTCTGCCGCAAGGGAGCGAGCGCTTCCAGCGCAAAGCCGCCAAGCTTGCACGCCCTGCCCAGGTTGAAGTTAAAGGTTGCGGCATCCCTGGCCGCGGAGTCCCCGGAGGTCGCAGCGAGGCAAGTCTGCAGCACCTCCAGTGCTTCCTCATTCCTGCCAAGCTTCAGCAGTACGTTGGCTTGATCACTCGCCGCGTTCATCGAGCCGGGTGTCAATGCAACTACCTTTTGCAGCACGCCTGCGGCTTCGGCATCCCGTCCCGTGCGGGCAAGCACAACACCATACCGGTGCAGCACATCAGTGCGCCCGGGGTGAGCGCGAACAAGCCGGGTCATCAACTCCAGCGCGGACTCACCGTCACCGGCTCCCAGCATTGCCATTGCAGAGTGCAACTGCACCCTGATCTCCTGGTCACCTGAAGGTGTGCTCACCGACGTTCCCCTGATCCAATGAGGCAGGTTATCAAATATCCGTCCCCCGCGAACGGCTTATGCCCCGTGGCCGGCAGCAGAATTTCCGGCCAGGGCGCACAGCTTGCCGGGGAAAAGAAAAGGCAATGTGTGGTAAATTCCCCTCCTCGCGGACAATGCCCGACATAACCCGAATATACGGCGAAGAACCATGGCCACGTACCTGATCGGAGACATTCAAGGATGCTACGACTCTCTGCATCGCTTGCTGGATAAGATTCAGTTCGACTCCGCAGCAGACCATTTGTGGTGCTGTGGTGATGCCGTGAACCGGGGTGGCCAATCCCTGGAAGTTCTGCGACTGCTCCACAGCCTGCGCAGACGCCTGGTCTTCACCCTGGGCAACCACGATCTTTACCTGCTGGCGGACAACGCCGGGAATCCCGATGGTACTACATGGAACAGGGAATTCCGCGCCATACTGTGTGCCCATGACAGGGAAGAGTTGCTCTCCTGGCTACAGCACCAGCCGCTGGCTTTCAGCTCTCCGGACCATAACATGCTGATGGTGCATGCCGGGGTTGTTCCGCAATGGACCCCGGAGCAAACCCTTGCTTATGCAGCGGAAGTGGAGGACGTCCTGCGCTCTGACAAGGCCACAAATTTCCTCTTGCGCATGAACACGGGCAGGCTCCGGCTATGGAAAGACGAGCGCACCGGCAGCAAGCGGCTGCGGATGATTGCCGCCATCCTCACCCAGTTACGTTTCTGTGATGTCAACGGCAAAGCCTTGTGGAGCGCCAGCGGCCCGCCGGGTTCCCAGCCGGAGAAATACCTGCCGTGGTTCAAACACACGCATCGTGCTACACGGAATGTGCGCATGGTTTTCGGCCACTGGGCTGCGCTGGGTCTGCGCATCAAGAAACGCTACATTGCGCTGGATTCGGGATGTGTCTGGGGAGGAAGGCTCAGCGCTTTCAGGCTGGATGACGAGCACCTGATCCAGGTGCCCGGTCACTTTCGTTAAGAACGGCAGCTTGCCCCGGACTGGTCCTCACCCATTCCTGTACCTGGTAGGAAAAAGGGTTCTTTGCATCGGCTGAAACAGTCCGTTGATTAACCAGGCTCCACATTGAGCGATCCCATTGCGGAAACCAGGTATCGCCCTCCGGTGCGCAATCCACTATGGTTAGCATCATGCCTTGCGCCAATGGCAGGGCCTGGCGGTAAAGTTCACCGCCACCAATTACCATCACCTCAGTGCTGGTGGCAATGGCAATCGCTGATGACAGTGAACCGGCCACCTGGCAACCTTCTGCCAGGTAGTTGTTGCAGCGCGTGACCACGATGTTCTGCCTTCCAGGCAAGGACCTGCCAATGGACTCCCATGTCTTGCGGCCCATGACAATGGCCTTGCCCATCGTGGTTTCCCTGAAATGCTGCAACTCTCCCGGCAAATGCCAGGGTATGCGGCCATTCACTCCTATGGCCCCGTTGCTGGCAATGGCAGCGATCAAAGTGATGGATTTCTGCGTACCTTGCATCTCGGCCGGTTAAACCGAAATCGGAGCCGCAATGCCCGGGTGGCACTGGTAATCCCTGAGTTCGAAGTCTTCAAAGGTGAATTCGAACAGGTCGCGCCTCTGCGCATTCAGGTGCATGCGCGGCAGAGGAAAAGGCTCCCGCGAAAGCTGCAGATTCACCTGCTCCAGGTGATTCAGGTAAATATGCGCATCACCAAGGGTGAGGATGAAATCACCGGGTTCGAGATCTGTCACCTGGGCAATCATGTGTGTCAGCAGTGCGTACGAGGCAATGTTGAACGGTACACCGAGGAAAACATCAGCACTGCGTTGATACAGTTGACAGCTTAGCCGGCCATCGGCCACATGGAACTGGAACAGCGCGTGGCACGGTGGAAGGGCCTGTAACCCTTCTCGTGCGTTTTCCCTCGGGCTGCGTGACTCATCCGGCAACAACCCCGGATTCCAGGCTGAAATGATGTGCCGGCGCGAATGCGGCTTTTCCCTGATGTTTTGCAGCAACTGCGCCATCTGGTCGATATGCCGACCATCCACTGTTACCCAGTTGCGCCATTGCGCACCATACACCGGCCCAAGCTCACCGTCATCGTTGGCCCACTCGTCCCAAATCGTCACTCCATGCTCTTTCAGATAGGCAATATTTGTATCGCCGCGCAAGAACCACAACAGCTCATGGATGATAGAACGCAGGTGAAGTTTCTTGGTGGTGACGGCAGGAAAGCCCTCAGCCAGGTTGAAGCGCATCTGGTAACCGAACAGGCTGATCGTGCCGGTTCCGGTGCGGTCTGATTTGCGGCTGCCTTGGTCGAGAATGTCCTGCAGCAATTGCAGATAAATTTTCATTTGCCGCCATGCCCTGCATGCCGATACGCCAGCACCAGCGCGGCCATGCCCAGTATGATCATGGGGACCGACAGTATCATTCCCATGGTTACCCAACCTTCAGCGAGGAAACCCATCTGGCTGTCCGGCTCGCGAAAAAACTCCACGACAAAACGGAAACAGCCATATCCGGCCAGAAACAGACCGGCAACCGCTGCGACAGGACGTGGCACGCGGGAATAGAAAGCAAGCAGAACATAAAGAACCGGGCCCTCCAACAGCGCCTGGTAAAGCTGGCTGGGGTGGCGAGCAAACGAATCCAGCGAGCCTGCCATCCAGGCTTCCCTGAGCTCAACGGAACTCCAGCCGCCGGGCTCAATGGAGTTGGGGAAGATCATCGCCCATGGCACGTCGCTCAACCGCCCCCACAGCTCTCCGCCTATGAAATTGCCCATGCGACCCAGCCCAAGGCCAATCGTCGCCAGCGGGGCGACAAAATCTGCCACTTGCCAGAAGGTCCGATGGGTACGGCGGGCAAACCAGCCGCTCGCCACCATCACGCCCAGCAACCCGCCATGAAATGACATTCCTCCCTGGTTAATCTTGAACAGGAACAGGGGATCTTGCAGCAGGCTGTCCATGCCATAAAAAAATACGTACCCCAGGCGGCCGCCAACCACCACCCCGATCATGCCGTAGAACAGAAAGTCACTGACGTCCTGTGTAGTCCAACCCCACCAGGTCCGGTGCCTGGCCAGCCAATTACCGCGAGCAAGGAAAAACAGGAATGCGAGCAGGTACATGATTCCGTACCAATGGATGCTCAGGGGTCCAAGGGAAAACGCCACCGGGTCAATGGCAATGTAGGCGTAGTGCGAAGCGTTCAACTAGTGGCCTGTAACTGCTCACTATTGACCGGTTTATCGGGAGTGGAATTTCCAAACGTAGCCGCTGACCACTGCGCCCTTTGTTCCGGCGAGTCATGCCGCTCACCCAGCGCATCTACGGCCAACAAGCGACTTCGCAAGCCCTTGCGATTGGCCAACTGGATGTTCAGGCCGGGTCGCGCATTAAGCTCAAGAATCAACGGACCGAAATCGCGATCCAGCACAATGTCAGCGCCGAGGTAACCCAGTCCCACCGCTTCATAACAACTTGCGGACATTTGCAGGATACGGCTCCAGCCGGGAACCTGGAAACCGGCAATAGGGGCGCCTGTATCCGGATGGTGGGCCACGGCTGAATTACCCGACACACCGCCCATGGTCACTCCGGTTGCCAGGTCGATACCGACACCAATTGCACCCTGGTGCAGATTGGCTTTGCCATGCGACTGCCGTGTTGGCAGGCGACTCATGGCCATCACCGGGTAACCCTTGTACACGATGACGCGGATATCCGGTACTCCGTGATACGTAAGCCGGCTGAATGCGGGATCAAAATGCACCAGGGTCTCGATCATTGCCACATCGGGTTGGCCACCCAGGGAGTACAGCCCGCCAATGACATTGGTCAGGTGGTGTTCGAGCGTGTCCTGGTCAATCATCTTTCCATCGGAATCAATGAAATAGTCGCGGCGGCGCCCGGTGACTACCATGATGCCGTCACCGCCGCTGCCATGCGCCGGCTTGATGACAAATTCGCTGTGGTCTCCCAGGATCTCGTTGAAATGGGCGGTCTCGTGCATCAACGAAACCAGCCCGATCAGAACCGGAACCGGCAGTTTGTATTGCAACATCCGCTGCTTGCACAATACCTTGTCGTCAACGAGGGGATAAAACCGGCGGGAATTGTATTGCAGGATGTAATCACCGTTGCGGCAGTTGAGGCTGAGCAAACCCGCCTCTTTCAACCTGCGGATTCGGTGAATCATTTGGCGGGCTCCGGTTTGACCGCGAGCTGCCTGAAGCGGGTCAACTCCAGCAGCCGGAAACCGGTATAACGGCCCAGGGCGATGATCAGTCCGAGTACGATGAGATTGATCTCCGGAAATACGGCCACCCAGTAGGACAGGATATCGATGGACATGGCCATGAAGCTCAATGCAGCCATCGCCAGGCTGCCAGTACCTTCCTTGATCGAAGCAAACGCCCCGCGTTCCTCCCAAACCACCGACATGCGTTCAATCACCATGGAGATGATGACCATGGGAAACAGGGAAACCGACAAGCCGGTTTCCAGCCCCAGTTGGTTGCTGATGAGGCTGATTGCCGTCATGAGCAGCACAACAATGGTCACTACCGCAGCCAGCCTCGGTACCAGCAAGAGCCGCAATCGCTCCAGGTAAAACCGAAAGAACAATCCCAGGGAAACAATCAGGATAAACAGAACTATGCCTTTGAGTAATTCCGTCTCCCTGAAGGCTAATGCGATGAGCACCGGCGCGAACGTTCCAAAGGAGCTGAAGCCAACGAAATTGCGCAACAGGACAATCACCAGGATACCAAACGGAATCAATAGCAGGATTTCGTAAACCGCCTGGGTTTGGATGGGTAACTGCAAAATGGAAACATACCGCATCCAGGAATCCTGTAACTCAGCGCGTTTCTCGGCAAGCTCCAGGGTGCTCTTCATGCGCTGCTTATCCGAGATTTGCAGGTCGGTCATCCGCGCACCGTCGACGGTTACCAGTTCGCGGTCGCCCGTCCACCAGATGAAGAAATTGGACGGCAATCCCTGGTGCCCGGTGCGAGGGTCGAACACCACCCAGTCGGTGTCATTAAATACTGCCAGCAAGGTCGCCATTTTGACCCGCTGGTCGGCCTCTTCTCCCAGCAACAATCCGTGCAGCTTCAGCGTGGGAATGTGCGCACCGGCAAGCAAGGTCTGGGCCAGGTCAATAGTGTCCTTGCCTGAATCGAGCTCCGCCAGGAAAAAGTCGATGTTCTCGTCAGCTACTGCCCCGTTGAGCCGGGCCAGAAGAGCCGCCGTAAATGTCCTGGTGTCAGCAGATTCTGCGCGAACGTCCGCAACAATGTCCCTCAGGGCAGTAGCCAGAGGCTCCTCCAGCTCAGGAATGGGAGTGGGGTTATCCGGCCGGCCGGCAAAAGCACGTTGTTGAGTATCCGGAATGATCAGCGCGCGGTAGTACAAGACCTTGGGTTCACGCAAGCGGCGAATCGCCCAGTCCGCCTGCCGATGGAGAGGGTCCTCTTCCAGGGTCAGGCCAAATCCCCTGGAAATGAAGTTCTCCCGGGTGACATTAAAACCCGACGGTTGCGCCGGCAACAACAAACTCACCCGGACGGCGCCGCTTTCCGGTTCCAGTTGCAGTCGCGCCTGCAGGGACCAGGCGGCGCTTTCCATGTCCGGTAAGGGCGGATAGCCCAGCCGCACTACCTTGAAGGCAATGCTTGATGCTCCAAGCAGTATAAGGAGCAGGGACAGGGAAACCCACTGGCGACTTCTCTTCAAAGATCAGCACTCCCCTCTTTAAATACCGGTTCGCAATCGCACAATCATACGGAATCGCGCCCGGGGTTTGTGATCTGTACGGAATTATTTTTTAAAATGCCAAATTCCGATTGACACCAGATGTAAGAATTGTCTGAGAAGTACGCGGTAATGGTAAGAAAACCAGGTGGTTTATGCAATAAGCACCACTCCCCGGTAACACCAGAAACAACTCCAGGGGCTGGAGGCCGGGAATTTGCAAGTTTTCGATGTGCCATTAATCAATTCGCGCTAAAATTATCGCGTTGGAAACGTGTGATATGTGCAAGGCCAAACTCAAACAGGTGTCTTTTACGAGCAGGAATGTACGAAATTCAGCACTATTTTTAACCCACACGAAATCCATTGGCGCGCTGCTGCTGGCGGCTTGTTTCGGTATATCTTCTGTTGCCAGCGCAGATGAAACAGATGCCAAGCGGCTGCTCAAGGCCATGTCGGATTACCTCGCGGCACAGCAGGCTTTTTCGTTCGCATACGATGCCATGCTTGAGGTTGTTACTGAAGATGACCAGGTACTCGGCCTGGCGAGTTCCGGAACCCTTATCGTGAACAGGCCGGATAAAGTTCACGCCACACGTAAAGGCGGGTTCGCCGATGTAGATATGTGGTTTGACGGAACGACGTTTACCATCCTTGGCAAGAACGTGAATATGTATACGCAAATTTCAGCGCCCGGGTCGGTCGATCAATTGGTGGACCTGCTGCGTGACAAATACGGCCGGCCTCTCCCCGCCGCGGACTTGATGCTGGAAAATTCCTACGATGCGTTAATGGAGAATGTCGTGGACGTAAAAGACCTCGGCAGCGGTGTGATCGGTGGAATGGAGTGCGATTCCCTGGCATTTCGAAAGGCGGACGTCGATTTTCAGATTTGATTGCTCACGGGGATCGTCCTTATCCCTGCCGCTATGTGATCACTTCCAGGGAGATTGCCGGCAACCCGAAGTACAGCATCCAGGTCAGCAATTGGAAGACCGGAACCGAAGCCGCCAAAGACGATTTCAGCTTCAAGAACCCGACCAATGCTGAAAAAGTTGAACTCGACCAACTCAAGGGAGCGGGTGATCTGCCGGATAACTTTAGCCAAGGAGAATCTCAATGAACCTATTGAAAAGACTGGGCGTACTGGCCATTATTGCAACGATTGTGGTGTGCGGGTATGAAGTTGGCGAACAGCTTTCAGTCCCGGGGGTTCACAGCGCGATTCCCAGCGCGGAAGCCATTGTCGGGCGGCCACTGACGCCGGTTAGCGTAGCTGGCGTGGCACGTCGAACGGTGCGGCGGTGTGCCGTGGGAGTTGTCTGCTAGGCTTGCCATGACCTGTCAGGAAGGCCGAAGCGCGAGCTTGGCCTTCCTGACCGCGATTTATTTACTTCAACCCGGGAAACTGAATTTGACCAGGCGCAGCAACGCCCCCCGCATGTTGTATTGCAGATCAAATACTGACGCATAAGGAATAAAGCACATGCTGGACCAGTTAAAGGCCATTCCACCCGATCCCATCCTGGGAATATCCTCGGCCTTCGCCAAAGACCCGAACCCGAACCGGATTGATCTGGGCATTGGTGTTTATCGCGATGAAAGCGGATCGACACCCATGTTGCAATCTGTTGTCGAGGCGGAAAAGCGCATGATCGCTGCACAAACCAGCAAGTCCTACCTCGGGCCAACAGGCGTAACGGGCTTCAATAGCGCCATGGCCGAGCTCACATTCGGTGCCAACTGCGAAGCCCTGCTGGCAGGCAGAATTCGCACCGTGCAAACGCCTGGTGGCACCGGTGCCCTGCGCGTGTCGGCCGAATTGGTAAAAGCGGCGAATCCCGCAGCGCGAATCTGGGTCAGTGAGCCCACGTGGCCCAATCACCTTGTGATTTTTCCAGCTGCGGGAGTACCCGTTGAAACCTACCCGTATTTCGACAAAGAGACCAGCAGCCTTCGTTTCGATGACATGCTTAGCTCCCTGCGACAGCGCGGCCCGGGAGATGCAGTGCTGTTCCATGCCTGCTGCCACAACCCTTGCGGGGTAAGCCCGAACGCCGGGCAATGGGAAGCCATCAGCGACCTCGCCGCGGAACGCGGCTTTCTGCCGGTCGTGGACCTGGCATACCAGGGCTTTGAAAAGAGCCTCGAGGAAGATAACCTGGCAGTGCGTTTGTTCACGCAAAAGTGCCCGGAACTCATCGTTGCCATGTCCTGTTCCAAGAATTTCGCAGTGTATCGCGAGCGCGTGGGCGCCATTGCCGTAGTGGCTGCGAGCGCGCAAAAAGCAGCCGATATTGAAACCAACATTCACTCGCTGACACGAAAAAACTATTCGATGCCACCGGCGCACGGACCAGCAGTAATCAATGTGCTGCTACACGATGCGGATTTGACGGCCCTGTGGCGAACGGAAGTGACCACCATGCGCAATCGCATCAACACCCTGCGCGCCATACTGGTCGAAAAGATCCGGATCAGCGGAATCCAGCAGGATTTTTCTTTCCTGCAACGCCAGTCCGGAATGTTTTCTTTCCTGGGCCTGAACGTTACGCAGGTCAGGAGGCTGCGGGAAGAATTCTCCATTTACACGGTAGATTCCGCCCGCGCCAACATTGCCTCCTTCAATACCCGTAATATCGACTACTTCGTTGCAGCACTGGGTAAGGTGCTGGCTGATTGAGGCAGCACCTGCTACTTGATGTAGCCCAGCTTCTGCAATGTGATCAGTATCCTGTGTGCCGCCAGGTCCGGCGTCAACTCCCCGGTGTTGATGACAACTTCAGCGTGTTCGGGCGCTTCGTAGGGGTCATCGATGCCGGTGAAACCTTTGAGCAACCCGGCCCGGGCTTTGGCGTAAAGCCCTTTGCGGTCCCGCGTTTCACAGACCTCGATCGGCGTCGCCACGAATACCTCAATAAAGCCGCCCAACGGAGAGATCATTTCGCGCACCAGGCGGCGGAATTCCGTGCCGGAAAGCTCCAGCACGTGCTCATAGCACCGGACGCGGGTAAAATGGTCAATGTCACCCGGCTTGGTCATGCCCACCACGGGGTGGATCAACAGGTTGGCCTCGGCTTCCCGGGCTGCACGAAACGTCAGTTCCTGGTGCGCGCGGTGCAAGGGGTTGCGCGTCTGGAAAGCAACGATCTTGCGCCAGCCCATCTTGCGAAAGCGCCCACGCAATTCTGCACCAGGGCAAAAAAATGGACACATTTCGAGGCAAGTATTCTTGCCCCCGGAATTCAGTTGGTTATGCATAAAATAACCAATTGATATATTTTCAGGGCTGCGGGTTTACTCGTGCAGCGTGATGTCGACCATCAGTTCATTGGCCAGGTTTTCGAGGTCACGCCGCAGTTGTCCTATGGAGGTTTGTGCTGGAACCAGCAAGTGAGCCTTGGCAAGAAAGAGCATTTCGCCCGACATGGATGCACTCTGGCATTCCGTGCCCAGCTGCTGCACGTTTACGTGGTGGCGGGCGAGTATTTCGCTGATGTCGTGGACGATTCCGGGGCGGTCCTGGCCCACCAGATCGAGGGTGAATTCCCGCATGGCACCCGGTGATCGCTGCTCTGAGGATCTTTGCGCAACGATGTGCATGCCCGCTGATTGCAGGCCCTGCAGTGCCAGTAAAAAACTCTCCACCTGCTGTGGAGGAAGGCTGGCCAGGAGGATTCCGGCGAATTTTCCCGCCAGTGAAAGCATGCTGCTTTCCGTCCAGTTTCCGCCATGATCCTGCAGAACCTGTGACAGCGCCTCGACAATACCCGGTCGGTCGTCACAGACAATGGTTAGGACAACGGATGCGTTCATGGCTGAGTCAGAAG
>SHZL01000032.1 GCA_009692275.1 Lysobacterales bacterium
CAAGGTGTGGAAAGCGATCATTGACACGGTTGGGCACTACGCCCGTCCGGATATCGTGCGCTTGCAGTTCATGAAATCGGAGGACGCTGCGCTGGCTGACAGAGCGGCCGATGCCCTGCACAGAATATCGGGCAGAGAGCTGGCGCGAGCCGCTGCACACCACGACCTGGAAAAGGGGGAACTCGGGGCGGCAATCGAAAGCGTTACAAAGGCTGGCTGAAAATCGCCAGCAGGGTCCTCCTGCTAAGAAACCTCTAATTTATTCCGCCCGCAACATCCCGGTGCGGTCGTGACAATTTAAATACTCAAAAAACTGCTCGTCGGCTGCCGCGACGGTCACTTCGTGGTACAGCTTGAGCCTGGCGGCCGGGCCAAGCGCCTGCAGGTATTTCATTGCCGCAGAAAAAATTGCCAGGTGCGTGGGATGCGACTCGGACCAGCGCTCGAGCGCCGCCAGGCTTTTCCACCAGCTCATGCCGAAGCTCTTGTCGACTGGAGCGCCGTCAGCGTCTATCACGCGCATATAGCGATTGGCAAAGCAGCCAATGGCCAGCCCGTCATCACGCAAAAACTCCATGCCTTCGCGCAGCACCGGTTCCACCTCATGCTGGTACATGTGGAGCTCGTCGGCCTCGGTGTCCCCCCAGTCCTGGCCCGAGCGGATCAGGCACAGATTGCCGAGCGGCAACACGCGGCGACGCGCACCTTCAGTAACAATCCGCGCCATTCCGGCTGGCGCCATTTCGTCGGTTTGTGACAGAGGTATGCGGTCCCGCGCACCACCCCAATACGCATGCTCCTGCACCACGTCGCTCATGCTGTCGGCCAATACGGCAATACCTTCGGGTCGATCGGTGGCCGAAAACAGCGTCTCGTAACGCTCCACCGCAGGCCGCAGCACTTCGATGAAATAGCCGAGACCCTCACCGACCCGTGAATCGGCGGTCCAGTCGCGGCCATGAATAGCAAACCATGCATCGAAACTGGCCGGCGCATCCCAATACGCTATCGAAATGATATTGGTGAAACCGGCTTCGTCGACATACGACGCACGATCCCAATGACCGGGCGCATTGGCCGCGGTAAAGGCTGCCGCAATGCGCTGCAATGCTGTCGCTGCGGTAGCCGGCGCTTCACCCGGGTACTGCACACCGAAATACGCCATGACCACGCGCTTGACACTGGGCTTGTGGCGCGCCACAAAGGAAGGGTATGGCGGTGCGTAGTCATCGGGTATGCGGCGGGGCCGTGCGCGGTCGCTGCGCAGGTGCGGGGGAATGGCTGATTCCATGGTATTCCTTATTCTCAGATTGACTTGCGCGCAGAGGACGCCGGCGCAGCCAGGGCTTCGCTACGGGAGACCGGTAGTGGCGTCTGCTCTTCGGCAGTGTCGCCAATTTCCGCGCCATGACGGCTGGTCAGCACCACGCGGTCCCCCGGAGTCCGGTCCAGCAGCAGACGGGTCACGTCGGGCCGTGCTGAGTGGCCCGCCGGGTCGGCAGCGGTTTTAGCCAGCGAGATCATGCCGAGATCAAGATCGGCATACACGATGCCCTCAACGGTTTCCGCCAGCGGCGCATGCATCAATTGCCCATCGGGTGCATAAATGCGCGCATAACCACCGCCCTCCAGCAAAAGCTGCTTCTTCATGTCGTCGGTGCACAGTATCTGCAGCATTTCCTTCGAGACGACCGCGCAGGGCGCGATAACAAAGCACTGGCCTTCCACGGCATAAATCTGGCTGGCTGCATTATTGACCTCGGGGCCCAGGGCATAAGCGCCTCCGCGGTAGAGCGAAAAACTTGGCCATGACGCAATGTGGACTTGCTCGTTTTGCGCATACATGGCGTACTTCGACAGTGGCTGCACGTGCTCCCAACAACACAGCGCGCCAACCCGGCCCAGCGGAGTGTCGAACACGCCCAAATCGCTGCCATCGCCCTCGCCAAATAATGTGCGCTCAACATGGGTCGGTTTCAGCTTGCGCCGCATGGCAATCGTTTCACCATCGGCACCAATGATCCACTGCGCTATGTAGAGGCTGCCGTTGTGTTTCTCGCTGTGGCCCATGACCACCATGATGTGGTGGTCTTTCGCGGCCTGCGCGATGCGATCGGCCTGCGGCGTGCCATAGACCAGCGAATTGTCATGGTAGCGCTGGATGAATTGCATGCCCCAGGCGGGCGAGTCGAGCCAGATGAAGAAGGGATAGCCGGGCAGCCAGGTTTCCGGAAAGGCAATCAATTGCGCGCCTTCCTTCGCGGCTTGTGCGATCAGCGCGATGGCTTTATCGATCGACGCATCGAGGTCGAGGAAGACCGGCGCCGCCTGCACGGCAGCAGCACGAAACCTGGGATGTTGCGTTGTCATACGAGCTCCTTAACAGTTGTAAACCGCGATAGCCATTTCAAGTCATGCGGATAGTGATCCACTTCCACTGCGTCATCACATCCAGATCCGCTGTCGTTCCTTCCCGGCCGAAACCGCTCAGCCCCTGCCCGCCAAAGGGCACGTGGGGTTCGTCCTGGATGGTGGCGCGGTTGATATGCACCATGCCTGATTCGGCCTGACGGGCAAGCCTGAATGCGGTATCGATATCCCGGGTAAAGATCGAGAAGCTCAGCCCGTACTCGGTGTCGTTGGCCTGCTGCATGGCCTCCTCGACATTGTCAAAGGTATACAGCGCGGTGACCGGCCCGAAGGTTTCGTTGCGGAACACCTCCATGCCTTCGGTCACGCCCCTGAGGATAGTGGGCTGGCAGCGGTTTCCTACCCAACCGCCACCGGTCAGAATTTCCGCCCCCTTGCCACGGGCATCCTCAATGTGCCGCCTGACGCGCTCACGTTGCCGCTCGCTGATGATGGGTCCGATAGACGTCGCGATATGGCGCAAATCAGCCATTTTCGAGTCGAGCGCCGCAGCCTTGAACTTTTCGGTGAATTCATCGGCGATGGCACGCTGCAGGAAGATCCGGCTTGCGCCCATGCAGGCCTGGCCCTGGAAAAAGAAAATACTCAGGTGGGCCGCCTGCACCGCCTCATCAATATCGGCATCGGCCAATACCAGCAGCGGGCTTTTGCCGCCCAATTCCAGCGTGACGGGCTTCAGGTTTTTCGCCGCCAGTTCTGCCACGTGCTTGCCGATCCGCGGTGAACCGCAGAAGTTGATGCTATGCACCAGCGGATGAGTGGTCAGCACATCACCAATATCGAATGGATTGCCGGTGACTACGTTAAACAGTCCCGCCGGCACGCCGGCCTCATGCAGGGTCTGCGCAAAGCGCAGTGCCACCTGGGAGGCGAATTCCGAGGGCAGGTGTACCGTGGCATTGCCCGTGGCGATCGGCATGGCTCCCTGCTTGGTGACTTTCAACAGCGGCACATTGAAGGGTGAGATGCCAGCCACCACGCCGACCGGTTCACGCACCGCCATGCTGAACGCACCCGGCATATCCGAGGGAATCACTTCACCTTTCAGGGTTCTCGGCACACCCGCTGCTGCACGCAGGCCACTGATACAATAGTTGACCTCAAATTGCGCCTTGAACAGGGGCGAACCCACCTCGTCAACCAGAATATCGATGTAGTCCTGGCGGTCGCGCTCGACCAGTTCGGCGGCCTTGCACAGCCATCTCTCGCGGTCAGCGGCCAGCCAATGCTGATTGTTCTTGAAAGCGGCGTGGGCAATCTTTACTGCCTTGTCCATATCTTCAGCAGTCCCGCTGGCGACCCGCGAGTAGACCGTGTCGTCATCCGGATTCAGATCGTCGAAATATTTGCCGGAAGAAGGGGCAACATGTTCGCCACCGATCCACAGCTCGGTCTGCTTGATTTTGTTCATTCGGGTCTCCTGCGGTTTACTTTTTCCAGATGCCTTTTTCCACCATCAACGCGATCTGCCGTTGCGTGACCTTTGCGGCGTACTCTGCGTGCTTCATGGGTGCGCGGTCCTGGTACAGATTCTTTGGATAGATCGCTTGCTCATAGATAATCTGGTACATCTCATTTTTCAGGTCCTTCATCCAGTTGGTCCACTTGGAGTTGCAGCGGTGATAGCGCAGCGCAGCGATATCGATAGGCCCTGAGACAAACGTCGAAACGCCGCTGTAGGACTGTTTGCCAACGATCTGGCCACGGTAGTTCACGATCATTGACCCGCCGCCAAAGGCGTCGATCGGGGTTTCGGACTCCTGGGTCAGATAATAGGTGCCCATATTGGGCGCCACCACAAACATGTTGTTGTCCAGGGCACGGGCGCGGTTCTGGATCTCAAAGTAATCGTTGGAAGAGGCCGGGTGCGGAATGGATGCGCGATAGGCGAGTTCGCAGCCATTCATCGCCAGCCCGCGGGCATTTTCAGGATAAGAGCCCTCATTGGCCATCATGATACCCATGCGACCCAGCGGGGTGTCCACCACCGGCCAGAACGCGTCAAGATTGCGCCCGTACTTTTCAACCCACCAGTCGAACACGTCGTGCGGAGTCATGGAGTGTTCCACCGGCAACAATGGCACCGTTTTGTGGTGTACCAGAATCACCTTGCCCTTATCATCAATGATAAAGCCCATGTTGAAGAAGCGGTCAGGGAAATCCGGGTGACGGGCCTTGGCCTGGGCCATGATGTGAACGCCCCACTCCCTCGCGATCTCACCTAGCGCTTCGGTTTCCGGTCCCGGGATGTCGATCGCACAGGTATTGGCGAATTCGGCATGATCCGTGTCCAGCACTTCGTCATTGAAACCCTGCAGAGCACCCTCGGGCAGAATGATCAGTTTCACCGGGAAGTCGAGATCGGAAAGCCACAACGCTGCCTTGATGATATGGCGATGATGCTCGATGTTGCGAAAAATGTCCGCGCGTTTGCTGATGCCCCAGACCGTGGGTATCAGGCCTACGGCGTTATAGGGTTCAATCATGGCGAGGCCTCGCTTTTGGGTTTGGTTTGGTTTGGTTTGGTTTGTTTAGCATACTAAAATCCCTTGCTCTTAGGGCAGTGTGGCATTCACGTTACCCAGCGGTGGTCGCGCGCGAAAGTCTATGATGCCCTCCAGGGTTTTAGCCACGGCCAATAGCCGGCGATCGGACTGCTCGGGTCCATCGATCTCGACGCCCACGGGCAGCCCTGCAGCCGTCAGGCCGACCGGCAGGCTTATTCCGGGTTGCCCGGTAATCGATGCAGAATCGCTATTGTGGCTGTAGATTGGAAAGGTGGGCACTTGCTCGCCGTTGAGTTCGACCGTGTCCAGACTGCTTGCAATCGGGCGCGCGGGAAGCAGAGTGGTGGGAAAAATGATCCCGTCAAGTTGCTGCTTGACAAAATACTCGCGGAAATTCTTTCTGAGTTGCTCTCTGGAGTTCATGGCTGCCGCATAGGCTTCATCACTAACCGCGCCTGCGCCGGTCATGGACTGCAAAATACTTTGCACATCGGGGCTGGCCACGGCGGCCGACAGCTCTGCAAAGCTTATGCCGGTAGCAAATTCCGCCAAATAGGCAGGCAGGTCACGTTGTACCTCGTACAGCGCGATGGGAAACCCGCTCTGCGCTATTAAATTTTCTATATCCGGAATTTCAGCATAGACCAGCTGGACGTGAGCTCGTGCGAGCTGCGCCAGAACTGCCTCAATAACCACAGCCGTTTCCCGATCAAGATTCTGATAATAAAAAGCACGAGGCACACCCAGCCGTATCGCCCCTGCCGGTAGGTCTGGAACCGCTTGTGCATTTTGCACAATCACATCATCCAGCACGATCAGGTCCGCAACTGTTCGTGACATCAGCCCAATGGTATCCCGGGTGTGTGAGACCGGCGTAACGGATGTTGATGGATAACGCCCCGAACTGGGCCGAAAACCGACGATGCCCGTTAAGGCTGCCGGAATGCGCACGGACCCGCCGGTATCGGTACCGAGACCAGCGGGTACCAGTCCGGCCGAGATTGCACTCGCTGTACCACCACTGCTGCCGCCGGCAATCAGGCTGTCATCAAAGGGATTCCTGACCGCACCAAACGCAAAGTTATTGCTGGTAACTCCGAACGCCAGTTCGTGCATATTGGTCTTGCCGAGGATAATCGCTCCGGCCGCTTCCAATCGTGCAACGACTTCGTTGCTTGCAGAGGGGGTGAATTTTCTCAGCCCCGGAGTACCGACCGTGTTGGGCAGGCCGGCTACGTGGATATTGTCTTTAACGACCAGTGGAATCCCGTACAAGGGACCCAGGCTTTCGCCGCTGGCCTTTATCCGGTCGAGCTCCCGGGCTTTCGTGGCGGCGCCTGCAGAATCCAGCGTGGTAAATGCATTCAGGTAAGCAAACTGCCTGGATCTTGCAAGCAAGTCATCGACCATTGCCGCACTGCTGGTCCCGCCCTTATTCATCATGGCCGACAAACTTGCGATGTCGGGGTAAGCTGGTGTCGCGGCCAGCGCCTGGGAGGAGTTCATTGCTGCGGATACTACAAGCATCCATAGGTGTCGCTGGTTCATTTGACTACTCCCCGGTTTTCATTGCTTAACGGTAACAATAAGGATACTATTTTCGAGATTTTTTGGCACACATGTGCAGTTTCACGCGAAATTTTTTTTTTAACTACAAAAATTAGGTGGCAACTGATGAACGGAAGGCATTCGTGCAGGCTTAATACGACTAAGCTTTATATCCTGTATTTGGTGGTATCTACGCTGTTTACTGCTGCCCCCACCGTGAGCCTGGCAGCCGAGGACTCCGCGCAACTCGAGGAACTCGTGGTAACTGCACGTCGACGCGAGGAGAGCTTGCAAGACACGCCTGTCGCCATCTCCGCCTTTTCAGGAGAAAGACTGGAGGATCTGGGCATAACTATGATTACTCGCCTGCAGGATTTGACGCCCAATTTGGTCTTTCAAAATACCCCAACCTATAGCGGTGTCGGTTCAAACGCTGTGGTGTTTATCCGCGGTGTCGGCCAAAAGGACTTTGCACCCACTACCGACCCCGGCGTTGGCATTTATGTCGATGGGGTTTTTCTGGCTCGTACAGTCGGGTCTGTTTTTGACATGATCGACCTCGAGCAGGTAGAAGTGCTGCGCGGACCGCAGGGTACCCTGTATGGCCGTAATACGATCGGTGGCGCCATACTCCTCACCACCAAGAAACCCAACGAAATTTTTTCCGGCCAGTTCGATATCAAGCTGGGCACCGATAGCCGCCAGAATATCCGGGGGGCCATCAATATCCCGATCACGGACACCTTTTTCATGCGCGCTTCCGCGGGCAATTTTAAGCAGGACGGTTATGTGACCCGGCCCTACGATAATCTGGATCTGGGTAACCAGGATGACTTCAACGGACGGCTGGCGTTTCGCTGGCTCGCAACCGAAGATCTGGAATTCAACCTGGCGCTGGAGTATGGCGAAAACAAGACCAATGGCCATGCCATCGTTATTACACGCATAGACACCCCCGACGATACCCCTGGGAGCTTTGCTACCGGCAACAACGCCTTTGCCGGCGCCGATGCCAACGGTCTTAATCCATACAACTGCTGGGTCCCTGGTGCTCCTCCGGCCTGTTTTAACAATGACGACTTGGGCGGAAGACATCTTAACTATGGCACCGATCCTAACTATTCCAATATCGAAAACAATGGAGAAACCTTTACCATTGACTGGAAAGTAACGGATCAGGTCAGCGTAAAATCCATTACTGCGTGGCGCGCCATAGACGGTGATTTTGCCGCGGACCAGGATGGAGCTGAACAGTTAGAGGGCACACCGTGGTTTGGAGACCCTAACGGCCCGATCGTGAACCCACTCAGTGACACATATGACACCTATCATCAAAACCAGTTTTCCGAGGAATTCACGGTTGGGGGGGTGGCGTTCGACGACAGGCTGAAATGGTTGACCGGCTTGTATTACTTTAAAGAGGATGGCGAGAACCTCAATCCTGTGGATTTTTTCCCGGTCTCCATTCAAAGCGGCGGGTACTTTGATTACACCAGCAAAGCGATTTTTGCCCAGGCAACCTACAACATAACAGAACCATGGAGTTTTACGGCGGGCCTGCGCTATACCAAAGACGACCGGGACTATACACCGGACCAGTATTTCGAAGTATTACCCCTGGGGCCGCTGGGCTTCCCCTGCTTCGACCCGGTATTCCACATCCCCTGCGTCGTGGGCGACCGGGTAGTGCCCTACCAGGTCTACAACAACTCCAGTAGTGAGACCACTCCGTTGCTGAACACCGCCTACCAATGGAGTGACGAGCTGATGACCTACTTCAGCTACACGGAAGGCTACAAGAACGGTGGCTTCACCCAAAGGATATTCCCACCGGAACCCAGCCTGCCTGAGTTCGGCCCTGAATATGTCCAGTCCTATGAGCTTGGCCTCAAGTCGGATCTCCTGGATGGCGCCATGCGTATAAACGCCGCGCTGTTTTACATGGATTACACGGACATGCAATTGTTGGTGTCAGATGCTTCAAGAATCGGGCCGTTCACCACCAACGCGGGCGATGCCGTCATGAAGGGAGCCGAACTCGAACTGAACTGGATACCCGCCGACGGCTGGCGTATAGACTTCAGTGTCGGCTACCTGGATCCTTCGTATGAATCTCTTACTGTCGGCGCGTTGGCGGCTGGCCTAACCCTGGATACACCTTTTACGCTGATTTCGGACTGGAATCTCAACACCACCATCCAAAAAACCATCATGCTGTCAAATGGGTCAACGCTGGTTCCCCTGTTCAACTGGACTTGGCGTAGCGGGTTCTATACCAACGCCAGCGGCCTCCCCTTCCGGGACGTTGCGCCGCCGCTGTACCAGCCGAGTTACAGTCTGTTTAATGCCAGCCTGAGATGGAACAGCCCCTCCAATCAGTTCTATGTCACAGCCGGTCTCGATAATGCCGGCGACGAGGAATATCGCACTTACGGCGACTATCAGCCGGGCTTCGGTTTTGACTCAGAAGGGTTTGACCGTGGACGCCAGTGGTATGTGATGGCTGGCTACTCGTTCTAGCGCAAAATATTTTGCCACACGGCACAGCACCCACGCGGGTGCTGTGCCCCCCGCCCAGTGCCCTGCCCAGCGCCCCGTGCAACCCCATCAGTACGCGGAAAGTCCGGAGTTCAAATGAATCTACCCATGGTACGTATCATTCTCGTAGTGGCGTGCGCAATCGGGTTTGAAAGTGCCCACGCCCAGGCAGGCGACAAGCCTGCGCCCCATCCCGGGGTGGATTTCGTCCTGGACCGCACCCAGACGCATACGAAATTCAGCAGCACCATCCCCCCGGCCATTACCGTGCCGTCAGGCAGCGTTATCGAGGTCTACACGCACGAAGCCACGGGCGGCCAACTCACTATAGAATCCACGACCGCTGAACTCGCTGCTGTGGACATGGGTCGAGTTCACACTCTGGCCGGGCCGGTCTATGTTGAAGGTGCCCTACCGGGTGACGTATTGGCAGTGACGCTGCTGGAGATTGAACCCGGAAATTGGGGCTGGATGGGAATTATGCTCGGCCTTGGTCTTCTGGCCGATGAGTTTCCGGAACCCGCGTTAACTACCTTCTCGCTGGATCATGGCATCGAGTTTGCACCCGGTATCCACGTTCCCCTGAGCCCCTTCGCAGGGGTAATGGGCGTTGCGCCGGCAAGCAGTGAACAACTCAGCACCATACCGCCGCGCGCCAATGGCGGCAACATGGATGACCCCAGCATGGTCGCTGGTACCACGGTTTATTTCCCCGTGTTTGTCAAAGGTGCACTGTTCTCCATCGGTGATACGCATGCCGTTCAGGGCTACGGTGAAGTCTCCGGCACTGCCGTGGAAGCACCCATGCGTGTTGTCTACAAAGTCCGCGTGGTAAAGGGTGGCATGCCAATGCAGGAGCCACAATATGAAACGGATTCGTACTACGCTACAACCGGTGTTGCCACAACCCTGGAGGAAGCGGTTAAAAGCGCCACGCGTTACATGATGGATTACCTCGTCCACACGCACGGGTTAAGCCGACAACAGGCTTACATGTTGTGCTCCATTGCCGGCGATCTCAGGATTGCAGAAGTAGTTGATGGTCCAAACAAACTCGTGACCATGCATATGCCGAAAAGTATCTTTACTGAAAATCCCTGATGCGCTGAACGAACCTGCTCAGACTGGCTTGCAGGATTTCAGATCAATCCTTTTTTCAGTTGCTGCTCGATGTAGTCAGCCTGGCGCAGCACGAGGGCGACAATGGTCAGGGTCGGGTTCTCACAGCCCACAGTGGGGAACAGGCTACCGTCAGAAACAAATAAATTTTCAATGTCATGCGTTTGCCCCCAGGAATTACAGACACTGCGGGCCGGATCGGTGCCCATGCGCGCTACGCCCATGTTGTGCGTTGCGGGAAAAACGTCCGGGACAGCGAATACTTCCTTCGCGCCGAGCGCTGCATAGATAGCCCGGCCCCGCTGGGCTGCAAACGCCTTCATCGCCTCGGTGTTGGGATGGCTCTCGTAATGAATAATGGGGACGGGCAGGCCGTTTTGATCCAACTGGGTGGGATGTAAGGTAATTCGATTGCTTTCCTGCGGCATGTCCTCGCCATGCAACAACATGGCTGCCATGTGACTGTACTGCTGCATGACCCCGGCCAAACGCTCACCCCAGAGATCCTGCAATACCACCTTGGCGACAATTTCCGGAGTAAAAGGTACGGTCAAAAACAGGAACCCCCCATTAAACCCCCGCTGTGGATCATGGTGGCGTTCATCTTTGACAATTCCCGCCTGGTGGGTGCCACGGTGCATGTTAACCGGCCCGGGCATAATGCCGATAACCGGCAGGGCAAAGTGCCGCATGTAATTCCTGCCCACTTGCCCGCTGGAGTTCGCCAGGCCAGCGGGAAAACGTTTGCTGTGTGAGTTCAGCAGGATGCGCGTGGTCTCCACCGCATTACCCGCAACGCACACCATGCGGGCCTGCTGCGTTACGGTCTGCCCCTGCTTGTCCCGATAGGTAACGCTGGCAACGCGACCCTCTTTATCCAGAGTGATCTGCTCAGCCATGCATTCAGGCCTTAATTCAAAATGATCCGTAGTCTCGGCTTTGCTGATCTCGGTATAAAGAGTTGACCATTTTGCGTGTACCACGCAACCACTGGTGCAGAAACCGAGTTGCTGGCAGGATGTGCGGCCATCCCGGGTTGCTGAATTAATGGCCACATTATTGGTGTCAATGGCGCTGTAGCCCACGGCCCGGGCGCCACTTTCCAGTACCTTGTAATTGTTATTGCCCGGCAGCCGGGCAATGCCGTGGGTCCCGGTCACACCCATCTTGTCTTCCGCACTATCGTAATAGGGCTCCAGGTCCTGCAGGCTGATTGGCCAGTCAACCAGGCTGGTATCGGCAATTTCTCCATAAGTCGACCGGGCCCGAAATTCGTGCTCCTGCATACGGGGGCAGGAGGCAGTCCAGTGCATGGTGGTGCCGCCCACGGTTTTGCAGGTCCACACGGGAAATTGCTTTAGCGCGATGCCGGAGCCAATGCGCGTATCCCCCCAGGTTAAACGTTCGGCCATGACCGCCTCGTCATTCACAACCTCTTCGGGCGCCAGCCGCCTGCCGGCTTCCAGGCAGACTAGGTTGATGCCGCGCTGGGACAATTCGTTGGCCAGTGTCCCGCCTCCGGCGCCGGAACCGATGACGACCACAACCGAATCATCGCTGGTTTGAAACGTTTTCATTATCAAGTTCCTGATGGGGCCGGAGGCAGCCAGTCAATGTCATCAAAACCATGGTACAGATAGCCGCCGTGTTCAATCGCAGAACCCTGGTAACCCAATTCTCCCCAAAGTTTCGGGTCCCGCATGACGATTTCTGCGGTCATCCAATGCATAAAGTTAAAAAATGGCGTACCCGCGAGGCCCTGGATAATTCCAACCTGTTCCTGCTCCGGAAGCTCCAGCCAGGGGCCCTTGCCCGTTGAATTGAGTGCGGCGATGCCCCCCTCCGTCAGTGCCGCCATTGGCGGCACCTGGCTGGCCAGCAGTGAGACTCTGGCGGCTACCTCCCGGTAACGCGCATGAGTGGGCTCCAGCAGTGGTATTAGCAAATAGGCATAGTGCAGCAGGGTTTCGGTCTGGGCTTCGTTTAATTCGGGAGCAACGCTGTCTGCGCTGCAGGCAAGAGAATAAAGGCCGGATAAGCCCAGTACAGAAGTCGCTCCGCAGGCTACCACGCCCCGGCCAAACCATTGGGAGAAGCCCCTCCTGGTCATCATGTCGTGCATAGTGTCACCTCTTTCACTGGACACAATTTACCTCTTTGTCGTTGCTGTCACCCGGCTCTTTTCACTACTGTGCCTTGATCCAACCCAGCGCCTTTTAATCCGCAACAGCCTGCTGGTCCAGCTGGGCTATGGTGGCAGTGGATGGTGGTGTTTCCTGTTGCAGCTGACGTGCTACTTGTTCCACCCGGCGCATCACCCGCAGCATGTTTGCTCCGGCCAGCTTGGTGAGGTCCTCATCGCTCCAGCCATGACAGATCAAGGCGGCAAACAGGCGCGGGAAACCGCTGACATCTTCCAGGCCGACGGGGCCATCGGGCATGCCATAGTAGTCGCTGCCAATGCCCACGTGGTCTATGCCGGCGACATCACGCACGTGTTCAATGTGCGCTACCAGTTGATCAATGGTGGCGCGCCTGGCGCCGTGTTCCTTGTCATAGGCCAGCCAGGCCTTGCGCAATTCGCTGATCTTCTCCAGTGAGCCGCCGGTTTCCCACAGGTTTTTTTCCATGTCCCACACTTCCTGCGAAAGGAAAGAGGCGATGAAGGTCATCATCACCACTCCACCATTGGCTGGAAGGCGTTTGAGCACATCGTCTGGCACGTTGCGCGGATGGTCCACGAGGGCGCGGGCGGCAGCATGCGACCAGATGACCGGGGCGCGGGTTTCGTCCAGCGCCTGGTGCATGACTGCGGGGGAGGTATGCGCGAGATCAACCATCATGCCGCTGCGGTTCATCTCCCGCACCATGGCACGGCCAAAGGGCGTGAGTCCGTTGTGGGTTTGTTCCCCCAGGGCCGCATCCACCCAATCCAGGGTGACGTTGTGGCTCAGGGTCATGTAGCGCACCCCCAGTTCATAGTACGAGCGCATCACGCCCAGCGAGTTGTACAGGGCGTAGCCGCCTTCCATGCCCAGCAGCGAAGGGATCTTGCCGGCCTTGTGAATGCGCACTATGTCATCCGCCGTCAAAGCCAGCTCGAAGGTATCGGGATAGGTGTTGATGATCTGCCGGACAATGTCGATCTGCTCCATCTGCACCCGGCCATAGTCAATCGCGGGGGTCTCACCCGGAATCCACACCGACCAGAACTGTGCACCCAGCAAACCTGCGCGTAATTTGGGAATGTCGGTGTCGAGTTCCTTTTCGCGACTCAGGTCGTAGCTGCGAACATCACCGCCCGCCTCCTCGCGAATCACCCACGGCAGGTCGTTGTGCCCATCAATCAGCGGCGTGGACTTTAGCAGGGCCCGCGCCTGGGTGAGCGCAGCGCCTGCCACATCGCAGCCTGGTGCGTTTTGTTGGGCCTGGGCCAGGTTGCATACGGTCAGGGTGCATAGGGCCAGCAGCAGGCTGCACAGTACAGACAGGCGAAATAATTGATGGGTCATGGGACCAGGCTCCGGAATGTTAGTGAGCGAGTGTACCCTTCCAGGGTGGTTTGCGCGGAATTATGACAAAATTGCGTTTGGACCGCCTATACTCTCCTTAATAGTGCCTAGACCATAATAATGCTTAGACCTTCAGTTTGCCTCAGCGCTTTCTTACTGACCGGCAGCGCCTTTGCGCAAGCCGGGCAGGGCATTGCTGCGCTTGGCCGCCTTGAGCCTGAACACGGAGTGATAAAAGTTACTGCGCCGTCCACACCCGAGGCCTTGCTGGTTGGTCTGCTGGTCGAGTTGCACGTGGAAGAAGGCGATGACGTCAGGAAAGGCGACCTGTTGGCCGGGCTCCGCTCCGTCAGTTCACAACTGGCGGATGCACGGGTTGAATCGGAATAGCTGAGCGCCGCCGTGCTTTACGGCAGCTCGTGCACCGCGCGCCAGGCCTGGTCGAACGCGATGTGGGTATACGCATCGGCCCCTGCATCCGAGTTGGCAATGGCAATATTGCCAAAGGTCTGGCGACCGGTGACGTTAGGATACGGTTGTGTGTTCCAGGCCGGGTCTTCCAGGTCAATGTGATCACGCGCATAGCCGTGCGGCCAGCGGTCGATGGTAATGGCGAGGATGTCTTTGGCAGGATCAAACCCGCTTGTGCCCCAGATACCGGTCATGATCGTACGGATCTCGCGCTCAAAATCTTCAAAACCCATTTCCAGTAAACGCGCCCGGCCCGCCTGGTTTTGTTGGGTGATGGTCAGGCCTTCGGGCTCGGGTGCCCCCACCGCGCCATAAAATTGCACGACGCAGGTATCTTCAGGGCGCCACTGCGGGTGGTAATCGCCCACGTTGATGCCGGTGACCAGCGCCATGGACTGGCACAGGCCGCCAGGCAGATAGGCGCCGGAAATACCGGATTTCTGTAAAGCTTCGCCATTGCGCAACGCAACATTCATGATCAGCATCGGCCGCCTGATACACTGCGACAAGGCTGCTTTTTGTGCTTCCGGCAGTTGCGGACACAGGCTGGGAATGATGTTGTTGTAGCAGGCCAGCACGCAGCGTTTGCCGTACACCTGCAACACTTCTCCTGCGGTCACATAATTTACTACCGTGCCAGCCCCATCTTCCGTATTGGCGGCGTGAATGGCCGTGGAGTTCAGCCGCAGCCGCACAGGAGATGCGGGCTGGTCCAGCTGGCTGTAGTCCAGGTCGGCAGTGACAATGCTGAACGGATCGGAATCCGGCGACATCCCGGGAAACGCAGCAGGAATCAACGAACGCACCAGCAGCCGCGCAACAGAGGCATTGCCGTCCGGAAACATGGCCGAGGAACTCGGACCGGCGGCGTCCTC
>SHZL01000033.1 GCA_009692275.1 Lysobacterales bacterium
CCACAGGCCCTGGGCAAATATGATTACGCAAAAGAGACCTATACGCGCGAACTTTGGCTGGCCGAGGGCCTGACCAGCTACTATGACAACCTGCTGTTGCTCCGGTCGGGACTTATTTCAATAGAAGAGTACTTCATTCTCCTGGCGCTCGAGTTTCACGACTATGAAACGATGCCTGGAAGGCATCTCGATTCAGCTGAAGCGGCATCCTTCGATGCATGGATTAAACATTACAAGCCGGATGCCAATACGGTCAACAAGACTGTGAGCTATTACCGCAAAGGTTCCATCGTTGGTTTTGTAACAGACACGGCAATGCGCCAGGCGAGTGATAACAGTTCCAGCCTCGATGTCTTGATGCGAGAAATGTATCGGCGCTATGGTCCCGAAGGCACCTCCGGAAACGAAGGTTACCCTCCCGGCGCATTCGAGGCCCTTGCCGGAGAATTGGCTGGCGAAACGGTAAAAACGCGGGTTGAATCATGGCTGGAAACCACTGCTGACCCGGACATCGATGCAGCTCTGGCCTGGTATGGCTTGAAGCTCAATCGGGCTCCCTCCGTCACAGCGGCGCTGGAGGCAGGTCAGCCCTTGCCCGCAGACTTCGGACTGGTTTGGGACGAACTGGCTCCCAACCTTCTGGTTAAGGCCGTTTTGCAGGATGGCAGCGGCGCGGCAGCCGGAGTGTTGCCGCTGGACGAGGTGTTGGCAATCAACAACCTTAGAGTAACCAAGGAAACTATCGCGGAGCGGATGCAGCGATTGGTGCCTGGTGAAAAGACTACAATCCTGCTGGCACGTCGCGGCCGCCTTTTGACACTTGACGTTGCCGCCCAGGCGGCGGTTCCAGACAAATACCTCGTTTCAGTCAACCCGGACATCAGCAAGAAAGAAAAAGAGCGAATGGAATCCTGGCTGGGCGTCCGTCTGGAATTTGTCACAAAATAGGAGCGTACACACCCGCCTGAGGCCAGGTGAGTCGTGACCTCCGCTTTTCCATCTCAGGATTCATCTCTTTCCCGGCCCGCTCGCTTGCGGTCATTCTCCTGCAAGTGAACCTTGCGGATCCGGATTGACTCCGGGGTAACCTCTACCAATTCATCATCTTCAATGAATTCCAGTGCCTGTTCCAGGGACATTTTTTGCGGGGCTGCCAGCTGCACATTGTCATCTTTTAGTACGGTGCGGACGTTAGTCAGCTGTTTGCCCTTGAGCGGATTTACGGTGAGATCGTTTGCGCGGCTGTGGATGCCAATGACTTGTCCGGCATAGACGTCGGAGCCAGCTTCAATAATCATTCGACCCCGCTCCTGCAGGTTGAACAACGCGTACGCAACAGACTTGCCGGTTGAGTTTGAAATCAGCACCCCATTGTTACGCCGGGAAATATCGCCTGGGTGATACGGGCCGTAGTGGTTGAATACGTGAAACATCAGCCCGGTGCCCGCGCTCAGAGTGCGAAATTCATTCTGGAAGCCGATCAGCCCACGTGCAGGGATTTGATAATCGAGGCGCACCCGTCCTTTCCCATCCAACTGCATGTTCTGCAGCTCGGCCCTGCGATCGCCCAGGCGTTCCATGACCGCACCCTGGTATACAGACTCAAGGTCGATCACCAGTTGTTCATAAGGTTCTTCCTTGTGCCCGTCTACCTCGTGGAGAATCACCTGCGGCCGGGAAATGGCTATCTCGTAGCCTTCACGGCGCATGGTTTCAATCAGGATTGACAGGTGGAGCTCACCTCGTCCGGACACTTTGAAACGTTCGGCATCCCCGGTCTCTTCCACTCTCAGAGCCACGTTATGCAGGGCTTCGCGCAGCAAGCGTTCACGCACTTGCCGGCTGGTCAGGTACTTGCCTTCCCGTCCCGCAAAGGGTGACTTGTTGACGATGAACATCATGCTGATGGTAGGTTCATCAACGGTGAGGGGAGGGAGTGGATCCGGGTAACTCCGATCACACAGGGTATCGGAAATGCACAACTCTTCTATGCCGGTAAGGGCAATAATATCCCCGGCTTGTGCGGATTCAACTTCTATCCTTTGCAGCCCGCTAAATCCCAGTACTTGCAGGATTTTCGCGTTGCGCTTGTTGCCCTGGTGATCGATTACGCAGACCTGCTGGTTTGACCGAACTTCGCCACGCTGCACGCGCCCAATGCCAATCACGCCCACATAGGAGTTGTAATCCAGTGTTGATATGCGCATCTGGAAAGGCCCTTCCAGGCCAACACTCGGTGGTGGCACATGGCGTATGACAGATTCGAACAGGGGGCGCATGTCTCCACCCCGTGAACTCGAGTCGAGGTTGGCATAGCCGTGTAAAGCCGATGCATAGACAACAGGGAAGTCCAGTTGCTCGTCGGTAGCGCCCAATCGGTCAAACAAATCAAATGTCTGGTCCAGAACCCATTGCGGGCGCGCGCCGTCTCTGTCTACTTTGTTGATAACGACAATGGGGCGGAAACCCATTTCAAACGCTTTCTGCGTCACAAACCGGGTTTGCGGCATGGGGCCGTCAACCGCGTCAACCAACAGCAGCACGGAATCCACCATGCTGAGTATTCGTTCAACTTCGCCACCAAAATCAGCATGACCGGGTGTGTCGACAATATTGATTCGCCAAATCTTTTGGCCGTCATCCCATTTCAGTGCCGTGTTCTTGGACAGGATGGTAATCCCGCGTTCACGCTCCAGGTCATTGGAGTCCATGATCCGCTCTGGCTTGGCAGCACGTTCCCCCAAGGTACCGGTTTGTTGCAGTAACTGGTCCACCAGCGTGGTTTTGCCGTGGTCAACGTGCGCTATGATGGCGATGTTTCTGAGGTTTTCAATCACGGTTTAGTACCACAAGGCGGGGCGCGCACGTTACCCTTATTCTGCTTGAAAATCAATGAAAACCGAGTGCTCTGAGGGTATTTGCCTGACTTTCAGGCAGATTTTCCGGCACTCTCCATCCAGCAAAATCACGGCGTGCGGGATAGTTGCTGCGGAGCTTGTCGAAGAGTCTTGCTCCCTTTTCCACGGCCGGCCTGAAGGTTTCACGCATGTTCCTGTCATCCCGTGCCACCGGGCAGGCTGATAGCACGGCGGCCTCCGCCGAGTTTGCCTGCCGCAGTGTCAACTGGTGCTCATCAAGGCGGGACAGCGGGCTCACGATCCGCTCCTCAATGCCCAGCCAGTCGCAGAATTGCCTGTAGATCATTAACGTCCCGTTCCATTTTCCGTCCAGGCTGTATCCTGCAACATGTGGCGTCGTGACGCTCAGCAACCTGATCAAGCTGTTCTCTTCAACGGGCTCATGAGGATAGACATCGAGAGCAGCGAAACCTTGTCCAGCAGCCAACCAGCGCTGCAAAGCCTGGGGCTCGACCACTTTGCCGCGGGATGTATTCACCAGCAGGGCGCCCTTCGGAAGGGAATCCAGGAACCGCCCGTCAACCATTCCCAGGGTTGGGTGCGCTCCAGTTGCGTTCAAGGGCACATGAAAGGTCACAACGTTGCACGAACTGAGTTGCGGGAAAGTGCTCAGGCCAGGAACTCCTCTCTCGGCCAGCGGCGGGTCGCACAGGTTAAACTCTTTTGCACCAATTTCTGTCAGCAGGCGCCATACCCGGCTGCCCACATTGCCAAGGCCTACTATCCCGATTCGGCTGGATGCCAGCTCAATGCCGGTTCGGCGACAGGCAAACAGAATCATGGCAAGCGTATATTGCGCCGCCGCATTTGCATTGCACCCCGGTGCGCTGGCCCAGCGAATACCCTGTTGGTCCAGCCATGGAATATCAAGATGATCTACGCCTATTGTCGCGGACCCGACAAACCGAACAGCGGTATCTTTTAGCAGATCAGCATTCACGGTGGTGACTGACCGGACGATCAATGCATCCATATCTCGAATTTCTGCCTTGCGCAACAACCTGCCGTTAACGTGGGTAACTTCGGCATGGAGCGAAAATGTTTCGCTGGCGCCTGGAATATTTTCATCAACGGCGATCTTCATCATCAACTTGCACTATTACGCTTTGAGCCCCAATTATTAACGTTCTCAACAAGTGTAGAGAAGTATTAATCGGCTATAATGAGCCGTTTTCGCAGCCAATCCGAAGCTGCCTGATTTTCTCTGTTGAAACCTGGATCTTTGCGCAAGGAGTTTGGCATGAAATCCCCCGTACGCGTAGTTGTTACTGGCGCCGCTGGCCAAATAGGCTATCAATTGTGTTTCAGGATCGCCGCAGGTGACATGTTCGGTCCGGACCAGCCGATAATATTGCACATGCTGGAGGTTACTCCTGCCCTGGGCGGTTTGCATGGCGTTGAAATGGAATTGCAGGATGCGGCATTCCCATTGTTGGCGGGAACGGTAGCCACTGACGCTGCGGAGGCCGCTTTCCGCGATGCAGACTTTGCGTTGCTGGTTGGAGCGCGGCCACGGGGGCCAGGCATGGAGCGCAAAGACCTTTTGGCGGCCAATGGGAAGATATTTGGTCCGCAGGGAAAGGCGATGAATGCCGTCGCCAACAGGGGGATCAAAGTTCTGGTGGTTGGAAACCCTGCCAATACCAATGCCCTGATCGCCCGCGCCGCCGCACCTGACCTCAATCCGCGGAATTTTACTGCCATGACCCGGCTGGATCACAATCGTGCCCTCGCGCAATTGGCGGCAAAGACTGGCACCCATAATGCCGCCATCCGCAAGATGATTATTTGGGGCAATCACTCCTCGACCCAGTACCCGGATATCAGGTTTGCAGAAGTGAATGGAAAAGCAGCTGCGAGTTTAGTAGACCAGAGCTGGTATCGTGAACAATTTATTCCCGACGTGCAGCAGCGGGGCGCAGTAATTATCAAGGCGCGGGGAGCCTCGAGTGCGGCGTCGGCAGCATCAGCAGCCATCGACCACATGCGCAGTTGGCAACTGGGTACGCACGAAGGAGATTGGGTTTCAATGGCCGTTCCTTCTGATGGCAGTTATGCAATCGCTCCGGGCGTGATTTACTCCTACCCATGTGTATGCAAGAACGGCGACTACGAAATTGTCCAAGGCCTGGAAATCGACCCCTTCAGCCGGGAACGCATGAACGCCAGCGATAAAGAGTTACGCGAGGAGCGCGCCGCGGTTGAGGACCTGCTTTGAAATCTGCCGGTTCTTTGTTGCGACAGGCAGTAGCAAACCACGCACCGTTGCAGGTGGTTGGAACCATCAACGCCTACACGGCGCGTATGGCGAAGGCAATTGGTCACAAAGCGATCTATTTGTCCGGTGGGGGACTTGCGGCCAACTCGCTGGGATTACCTGATTTGGGAATATCGACGCTGGATGATGTCCTTACTGACGTAAATCGAATCACCCAAGCTTGTGATCTTCCCTTGCTGGTTGATGCCGATACCGGCTTCGGCGGCGCTTTCAGCATCGCCCGCACCGTGCGCTCGCTTATCCGTGCCGGGGCAGCAGGTATGCATATTGAAGACCAGGTGGCCAGCAAGAGATGTGGCCATCGGCCTGGAAAAGCGGTTGTATCACAAGCTGAAATGGTAGACCGCGTGAAAGCAGCTGTGGACGCACGCACCGACGACGGCTTTGTCATCATGGCGCGCACAGATGCATTCGCTGTGGAGGGCATGGAGAAGGCGGTTGAGCGGGCAGTCGCCTGTGTTGCGGCTGGTGCTGACATGGTTTTCCCGGAGGCCATGCGGGAACTGTCGCAGTACACGCTTTTCAAGCACGCGGTGAAAGTGCCGATCCTGGCGAATATAACGGAGTTCGGGCATACGCCGCTTTTTACAACGACCGAGCTGGGCTCCGCAGGTGTAGACATTGTTTTGTACTGCTGTTCCGCCTATCGCGCCATGAACAGGGCAGCGGAAAGAGTTTACCGGGCCTTGTTGAATGATGGACATCAACACGGTGTGATTGAGTTCATGCAAACCCGCGCGGAACTCTATGAGTATCTTTCCTATCACGACTACGAACTAAAACTGGATGAATTATTCGCGACAGGAAAAGTCTCCGGTTTGGACGAAGAGGAAAAAAAATGACAGATAAAAATACCGGGTCAGGTCTTCGCGGTCAGTCTGCCGGCCAGACCGCAGTATGTACGGTGGGAGCCGAAGGCAATAGCCTCCGCTACAGGGGTTATGATGTCGTTGAGCTGGCGGAGCAGTCAACATTTTATGAAGTTGCACACCTGCTGCTGAAAGATCACTTGCCAGGCCGGGATGAACTGGCCGCGTGGAAATCCAAACTTAAGGGCTTACGCGGGTTGCCTTTGGCGTTGCGGGAAGTGCTGGAGAGAATTCCAGCGGGCACCCACCCGATGGATGTCATGCGCACGGGCTGTTCCTTCCTGGGCAATCTTGAACCTGAAAACGGTTTCTCGCACCAACTGGACGTCGCAGAACGCATGCTGGCTGTATTCCCGTCCATAGCTGCTTATTGGTATCGATACAGTCACGACGGGATAAGGATCGAAACGCAGACTGATGATGACAGCATAGGGGCACATTTCCTGCACTTGTTGCATGGAAAGGCTCCTGCTGAGCTTGACAGCCGGGTAATGGATGTTTCACTTATCCTGTACGCCGAGCATGAGTTCAATGCATCCACCTTTACGGCGCGTGTTTGTGCCTCAACATTGTCGGATCTCTATTCCTGCACTACTGCTGCGATTGGTTCCTTGCGGGGCCCACTTCATGGCGGAGCCAACGAGGCCGCAATGGCAATGATCGAGCAGTACAAGTCAGTGGACCAGGCTGTTGCTGACGTGATGCGAAAACTTGAGGCCAAGGAACTGATAATGGGCTTCGGTCATGCTGTTTACCGCTTACGTGACCCACGCAATGCCATTATCAAGCAGTGGTCAAAAAAGCTTGCGGCACAGGTAAACGGTGACCTGTTGTACGAGGTATCCGAAGCAGTTGAGCGAACGATGAAAGAGCAGAAAAACATGTTCGCCAATGCCGATTTCTTCCATGCCAGTGCCTACCATTTCATGGGGATTCCGACCAAGCTGTTCACGCCCATTTTTGTCATGTCCAGAGTAACCGGCTGGTCAGCGCATTGTTTTGAGCAGCGTGCCAATAACCGGATTATCCGCCCTGGCGCTGACTATATCGGGCCGGCGGAGAGGGCCTACGTGCCCACAGAGAATCGCTAGGGGGCCTCTTGCAGGGGCAGGCAGAATGGTTCGTGGCTTTGGTGACCTTGTGCGGTCATTGTTGTTTTTCGGCAGACGGCAACAATCGCCTGGCTACCAGGTAATAGTCAACTTCAACCGTATCCTCCACGTATAGCCCGCCACCCATGACGCTGAAAGGCTTGATTCCGAATGCGCTTTGCATGAGGCTGAATGAGCCGCTTGCTGTTAACCGGTCTGGGGTAAATTCAGCGATGTGTATGACAACGGGGAGCTCCAGTTCCTGACCATGCAGGGTGATTGTGAGTTGGCCTTGCAGGGCGCCCATAGCTCCACCGGTGATAACTATCTGCAGGTCAGTTTGCGGCCATTTGTCGGACTCGAGAACCTTGCCGTGCATATTCTCACCTGTGCCTTTAATATCGTTCTCGCTTGGCTCAGTGTCCAGACCATGTTTTTTCCGGGTGAGCGGGTCATCAACCGTCAAGGACTTGAGCTCAAGGCGCAAATCTGCACGGGACCCCTCTGGGTGATTGTCCGAAATCATCAGGTAGCCATAAATGTTTCGGGCTGAAACAACATGGTCGTGGCCAAAACGGGCAAGCTTACCTCCGCGCCTGACCAGGATATCCGCGCAGGAGGCGCTAGCATCAACCTGGTAGACGCTGCCTGTTGTCGCGTTGAGGTATACCCCGATAGGGAAATCGGGGAGGGTGGACGGTGCAGGTGCGGGGCGAGAGTCGTGTGTTGTGCACGAAACCAGGGCGAGGCCCAGAATCAAGGCAAGGACCCGGAACATCAGCCTGCCTTTTGCATCAGCAGTTTGAATCGTACATCTACAGCATGCGCGATTGAGGAGTCGCTTTCCCACTCGCCAGTGCCAATTCCGAAATCCAGCCGTGAGAGAGTGACCTTGCCACTCAGTTCCATTCGGTCGCCTTCGATGGATATATTCAATGGCAGAACCAGTTCCCGTGCCACGCCCTTTATTGATACCTGGCCTTGAGCAAGGAATTCCTGCTTTCCGGTCTGGCGGAACATCGTGCTGTTAAAATCAGCCTGTGGGTAGGCTGCCGAGTCAAACCAGGTCTTTTCAGAAATGGCCTCATCCAGATCAGCGCTTGACATGGTTGCCGAACGGACATCGATAATGACGCGAAGCGAAGAGGTATCGATACTTTCTGCTTCGAATCCTAATTCCGCGCTGAATGCTTCAAACTTACCCGTGGACTCTGCTCCTTCAAAAGTTACGACGAACTCCAGTGAGCTGTCCGCGGTTATTGAGCGCCATTTTGCGGCAAAAACAGGAGCGGTAAGGCTCATTGCCAGCACGGCAAACATGACTCTCACTGAGATGGTGTGACTCACGGGCTTTCTTGCCAGCCGAGCATTCGCTTCAAGGTGGTATCACGACGGTAGAAGTGATGCCACAAGGCAGCGGCAACATGAACGCAAAGCAAGACCAACAATAGCGTCACCAGTTGGTTATGCCAGAATTCAAAAACACGGCCCAGGCCCGCATCCGGTTTCAGCAGGTTTGGCCACGGAACCACGCGGAACAACCGGAACGGAATGTTTTTCGCCGAATTCATCAACCAGCCGCTCATAGGGATGGCGATCACCAGGCCATACAGCCCCGCATGGCTCAGTCTGGAGGCGGACCGGACCCACGCGGCAGTGCCAGGCAGGGGATTGGGTGCAGGGTTGATCCATGCCCATACAAGCCGGGCTGACATGAGTAACAGCAAGCTTATACCAATGGATTTATGCCACATCATGAGGTTCAGCTTCTCTGGTGACCGTTCCAGAGCATTGGCATACCGCCCCAGCAAGACCTGGCCCATTAGCAACGCAGCCATGATCCAATGCAGGTACCGGGATATTCTTCCCCAGCTTGCGGTCGTATTACGTAGCATAAATCACTTACCCGTTAAACCTCAGAAAACTATAGCATGCTGCGCATTTGCTGAAATATATGTTTGGGAGCAATGCGGAATTGCTTCCAATTCAGTCGCGTTGAACTCAACCCGCACAAAACCATTTCGTCAGTGCGGGGGCAGTCGCGTAATATAGCCGTTTCGTTCAATCAGTGAGAGAGACTTACCCATGTCACATGTTGGAATCCGAACCACGCAACGACCCAATCCCGACCAGGTCCTGGTCGACATTGCCGACTATGTCTGTGAATACGACATCACGAGCGAGGAAGCCTATTCAACTGCGCGTTATTGCCTCATGGACAGCCTGGCTTGCGCAATGTTGGCAATGAAGTTTCCCGGGTGTACCCGCTTGCTTGGCCCTATGGTTCCAGGCGCTGAGATGCTTAACGGCGCCCGGGTTCCAGGCACGTCTTTTCAGTTGGAGCCAGCGCAGGCCGCATTCAACCTGGGTGTCCTTATTCGCTACCTTGATTTCAACGATACCTGGTTGGCAGCCGAGTGGGGCCATCCCTCGGATAATCTCGGTGCAATTCTTGCGGTGGCAGATCACGTATCGCACAGGAATATTTCAGGGGGGAAAGCGCCTCTCACCATGCGGCACGTTCTGGCTGCAATGATCAAGGCACATGAAATCCAGGGAATACTGGCCTTGGAAAATAGTTTCAACCGGGTTGGCCTGGACCACGTCCTGTTGGTCAGGGTAGCCTCAACAGCTGTTGTAACCCGAATGCTGGGCGGGACCAGGGACCAGGTCATTGACGCTGTTTCTAATGCCTGGATTGATGGTGGTGCGTTACGTACATATCGGCACGCACCCAACACAGGTTCGCGAAAAAGTTGGGCAGCAGGCGACGCATGTCGCCGGGCCGTAACCCTGGCGCTGTTGGTGCTGCGAGGAGAGATGGGCTACCCGTCCGCGCTAACCGCGGGGGTCTGGGGATTTTACGACGTCCTGTTCAAAGGCAAGCCATTTCAATTCCAACGCCCGTATGGCAGCTATGTGATGGAAAACGTGCTGTTCAAAATCTCCTTCCCGGCCGAATTCCATGCGCAAACCGCAGTGGAGTGCGCCATGACCTTGCACCCGAAGGTTAAAGACAGGATTGACGAAATTCAAAGAATCACTATCGAAACGCAGGAAGCAGGGTCTCGAATAATCGACAAAACCGGGCCCCTCGACAATTATGCAGATCGTGACCATTGCATCCAGTACATGGTAGCGGCCCCACTCATTTTTGGAGCTCTTACTGCTCAGAGCTATAACGACGATGTGGCTGCAGATCCGCGGATTGATGCCCTGAGAGAAAAGATGGAAGTCAGTGAAAACGAAAAATTCACGACGGAGTATTTTGATCCGCAAAAGCGGGGTATCGGGAATGCCGTCCAGGTATTTTTCAAGGATGGAAGCAGCACCGAGAGGGTGGAGGTAAGTTATCCAATCGGCCATCGCCGCCGGCGTGGCGACGGCATCCCCCTGCTTGTGGACAAATTCCGCGGAGCTGTCGCAGCCCATTTTGGGCCAGCTCGCGCCAGTGAGATTGAGGGTGTGTGTTCATCGCAAGATGAGTTGGAACGGATGCCGGTTCCCGATTTTGTGGACGAATGGGTAAAGTAGGCTGATTTCGTGAACCAAACAAAAGGCCGCTGCGTAGCGGCCTGTTGTTTGGCAATCAGCCAGTACCAGTGTCCAGAGGCTATCGTTTCATGAAGCTGAAAAACTCTTCGTTGGTCTTGGTTGCCTTCATCTTATCCAGCATGAACTCAATTGCCTGCGCTTCATCCATGGGGTGGAGCAGCTTGCGAAGAATCCACATTTTCTGCAACTGATCCGAGCTGATCATAAGCTCCTCACGTCGCGTGCCTGATCGGTTAATATCAATCGCGGGATAGGTGCGTCGTTCTGCGATACGCCGGTTAAGGTGGATTTCCATGTTACCCGTTCCCTTGAATTCCTCGTAGATTACCTCGTCCATTTTGGAGCCGGTATCTACGAGAGCCGTGGCGATAATGGTGAGCGAACCACCTTCCGTAACGTTACGCGCGGCCCCAAAAAATCTTTTGGGTCTTTGCAGGGCATTGGCATCAACACCACCAGTTAAAACCTTCCCGGAAGATGGAGCAACCGTGTTATAGGCTCTGGCGAGGCGTGTAATGGAATCAAGCAGGATAACGACATGTAGTTTGTGTTCAACCAGGCGTTTCGCCCGTTCAATTACCATTTCAGCTACCTGGACATGGCGCGAGGCAGGTTCATCAAAAGTGCTTGAAATAACCTCCGCGTTCACTGAGCGCTGCATTTCCGTGACTTCTTCAGGCCTCTCATCTATCAACAGGATGATCATTCTGCAATCCGGGCTGTTGGCGCGGATGCTGGTCGCAATGTTCTGCAGCATAATGGTTTTGCCCGCTTTTGGCGGAGATACGATCAGGCCACGCTGGCCTTTCCCGATGGGGGAGACCAGGTCAATGATGCGGGCAGTGATGTCTTCCGTGCTGCCATTCCCTCGCTCCAATTTGAAGGCTTCGGTAGGGAATTCGGGAGTCAGATTTTCAAACAGAATTTTGCTCTTGGCGGCTTCCGGCGGTTCATAGTTGATTTCCTGTACCTTCAACAGGGCGAAGTATCTCTCGCTGTCTTTTGGCGGCCGGATCTTGCCGGAGACCATGTCCCCGGTGCGCAATGCAAATCGCCTGATCTGGCTGGGTGAAACATAAATGTCATCGGGGCCAGCCAGGTAAGAACTGTCGGCCGAGCGCAAAAAGCCGAATCCATCCTGGAGGATTTCCACTACGCCGTCGCCGAAAATGCTCTCTCCGCCCTTGGCGTGAGCTTTGAGAATGGAAAATATGACGTCTTGTTTGCGCGAGCGCGCTACGCCCTCGAGCCCCATCTCGTTGGCGATCTGCAGAAGTTCGGAGACAGGTTTCTGTTTGAGTTCAGTCAGGTTCATGGAATTATCGATACTCTTTGACGAAAGACGGGTAAGTTGATTGGAAGTTTCTCAGGTTGATTGAGCATGCACCCGGAAAGGGGTAAGTGAAAGTTGAGATTAAACAGTTCGGCCGGTAGCAGGTAACGTGCTCCCGGAAACGATTATCAAAGCTCTGCGTTTAGCTGGCTCGTTCTATTTACGAACCAGTTTTAAATAAGGGAAGATTGCTTGCCGGGCCAGAAGTACGGCCTGAATGGTGTAAAACTATCACGATATTATTGCAACGTCCAGTCATTCACTCCGGATCAGGCAACCGACATATCGTTTCTATGGCAGCTTGGCTTGTAGTATCAGACGACCTCGTCGACAAATGCCTTGAGTTGGCCCTTGGTGAGCGCGCCCACTTTGGTTGCCTGCACCTTGCCGTCTTTAAATATCATGAGCGTGGGGATTCCCCGGATGCTGTAGTTCTGCGGTGTCACGTTGTTGCTGTCAATGTCCATCTTGGCAACTTTCAGGCGACCGCCATATTCACTGGCAATTTCTTCAACGATAGGACCAATCATCTTGCAAGGTCCACACCATTCTGCCCAGTAATCCACAAGTACCGGCCCACTCGCCTGGAGAACTTCCTGTGCAAAGCTCGCGTCTGTTACATGGGTTATTTTGTCGCTCAAGGTTTTTCTCCAGATTTCGCGACGCATCTCCACTGGTACACAGGAGGCAGCGCGGTTAATATGTTCAACGTGAAGGACCCGGAATGCAGTACTTCGAAAGCCAGGTTCTCATTTCAGCTCAATTGCCAGACTATATCAAGGCGCGGGCAAAAGTTTTCAAGCCAGGCCGCCAGTATTTTTCGCCATCCACCCCAAACCAGTTTTCCAGGCTGGTTTATATATACGGATAGTATATGACCCAGAAGCAAACCAACAACTCCCTCAGCGATTTGGAATTCTCACAGCTGGAACTTGATGAGCGAGTCAAGCTGGGTCTGAAAGCGGCGAAATTTGTTCACTGCACACCCATCCAGGCGCTGACCCTGCCAGTGGCTTTGAAGGGAGCGGATGTTGCTGGCCAGGCTCAAACGGGCACAGGTAAGACTGCAGCTTTTCTTCTGGTTCTCTTTCAGAGGCTGCTTCGAAGTCAAGCGACCGCTGATCGCCGCCATCCGCGGGCATTGGTGCTCGCCCCTACGCGGGAGCTGGCCATTCAAATACATAAAGATGCGCTGTTACTTGGAGCTGAAACGGGTTTGAAACTTGGGCTGGCATACGGTGGGGTCGACTACGAGAAACAGCGCCAGACTTTGGAGGATGGCGTTGACATTCTGGTTGGCACTCCGGGGCGCATAATCGATTTCTTCAAGCAGAATGTGTTCAAACTGAACCAGATTGAAGTCATGGTGCTCGACGAAGCGGACCGAATGTTCGACCTGGGTTTTATCGCTGACATAAGGTACGTGCTGCGGCGGTTACCGCCGCGCGAAAAACGTCAATGCCTGCTGTTTTCAGCTACTTTGTCGTACCGCGTGCTGGAACTCGCCTACGAACACATGAATGAACCCGAACTCATGAAGGTTGAGTCGGAGCGGGTAACCTCTGAACATGTGAGTCAAACCGTTTACTACCCGGCAAATGAAGAAAAACCACGTTTACTGGCTGCATTATTGAAACAATTCGAAGGCGGACGCATCATGGTATTCACCAATACTCGGGCAGCTACGGACCGGGTGGAGCGCACCCTGAATGCCAACGGCTTCCATGCAGCTGCAATATCCGGGAGTGTGCCCCAGAAAACCCGGCAGAATCTGTTGCGAAAATTTCATGACGGCGAAGTGCCCATTCTTGTCGCTACCGATGTTGCAGCGCGCGGCCTGCATATCCCGGATGTGACCCACGTGATTAATTATGATCTGCCGCAGGATGCTCCTGATTACGTTCACCGCATTGGCCGTACTGCCCGTTTGGGAGCCAAGGGCGAGGCCATAAGCTTCGCGTGCGAAAACTATGCTTTTCACCTGCCTGAAATTGAAAGCTTCATTGGGTACACAATTCCCATTGAGCAAATGTCACCAGACTTGCTCCCGGTCATCCACAGACCACCGGCGCCTCCGCCCAGGGCAAAAACCGGCCGTGAGGCCAAGGGCAGGCCAAAAAGCGGCCGTGGAAGCTCTGAACCCAGGAAAGCCTCCTCAAGTCCCCGCCGACACAACCGGAAGCCGGGGAGCTAATACCTACGCTGGTTGGTGCGATGATTAACTTTGAACATGTGAGTAAGCGGTACCCCGGTGGTAATCAGGCGCTAAGCGACATCAACTTTCACCTTACAGCCGGCGAAATGGTATTTCTGACTGGGCATTCCGGTGCGGGTAAAAGCAGCTTGTTGCGCTTGATCCTGATGATTGAAAGGGCGACACGTGGCCAGGTTGTTGTTAACGGGAGAAACTTAAGCACCGCCCCGATGCGCCAGGCCCCGAGAATCCGGCAAGGTATTGGAATGATTTTCCAGGACCACAAGTTGTTGCGCGACAAGACCGTTTTCGACAATGTTGCCCTGCCGCTGCTCATTGCCGGACTGCGCTATGCAGACATTCGCAAACGGGTGCGTGCGTCGCTGGACAAAGTGGGTTTGCTCGCAAAAGAAAGGTCCTGGCCGCTGGAGCTATCCGGCGGTGAGCAGCAGAGAGTCGGCGTCGCCAGAGCGATCGTTGGCATGCCTCCAGTCCTGCTCGCAGACGAGCCAACCGGCAATCTGGATCCGGAACTGTCAGCAGAACTGTTCGGGCTATTTCGGCAGCTCAATCAAATCGGCGTAACGGTGTTAATTGCCAGCCATGATTTGGCCCTTATCCGACGCATGGACAAACGTGTGCTGGTGCTGCAGAATGGACAGTTGCTAGACGATATTCCGCCAGCCAGCCAGAGATGA